>NZ_JBFPFS010000006.1:0-271870 GCF_047978125.1 Burkholderia sp. LFS061
GCCGCAGCCGGCGCGCCGGCGCGCCGTGCGAGGTCGCCGATGCGGCGCGCGAAGCCTTCCGCGAGCGCGATGCCGAAGTCGGCGGGCTCGGGCAGCCGCGCGACGAGGCCGCCGGTAAATTCGAGCGTGTCGTCGGATGCATTCATGCGCGGCCCCCTTCCATCATCCGGTCGAGTGCGTCGACGAGCGCGCGCTCGGGCCGCCGCGCATGCACGCCGGCCGGCTCGCCGCCGCTGCGCCAGCCGGGCCGCACGCCACGCACGAACAGGTACAGGTAGCCCGCGATATGCGTGTCGTAGTCGTAATCGGGCAGCCGCCCGCGCAGGTAGCGATGTAGCGCGACCGTGTAGAGCAGCGCCTGCAGGTGATACGCGTGATCGGCCATCGCGACGTCGAGCGCGTGCGGGCCGTAGGCGTCCGGCGTCGTGCCGAGATGGTTCGACTTCCAGTCGACGATCCAGAAGCGGCCGTCGTGTTCGACGATCATGTCGATGAAACCCTTGATGAATCCGGCGAGCATGCCCGCCTCCAGTGCAACGTCCGGGTAGCCGTGCGCGACCAGCAGCCGGCGCAGCGCCGTCAGGTCGAGCGACAGTGCCGGAAACAGGAAGCCCATTTCGTCGAGCCGCTTCGCGGGATCGAGATCGGCGAGCCGCATGCCCGGCACGAGCTCGGTGCGCACCACATCGTCGACGAGCCGCACCATCATCGCCGGCAGGCGCGTCGCGAGTCCGGGCTCGGCCTCGACCGGCCGGTCGTGCAGCGCGCCGAGCGCGGCCTGGTGCCACGACTCGGGCTCCGTGAACCGGCTGAGTTCGAACAGACGGTGCAGGCACTCGCCCGCCGCCGCGCCGCGCGGGAACACGAGGATGTCGTCGTCCGGCGGTTCGGGCGCAGCCGGATCGGCCAATATGAGCCCGCCGTCCGGCATCGCCGCGGCAAGCGCATCGTGATCGGGCCGCAGCTCGTCGTCGGGCACGACCGCGACGCCGGCCTCCTCGCGCGCCATCGACGCGGTCAGCGAACTGAAGCTCGCCATCCGCCACGCATCGCGCAGCACGCGCGTCGCATGGCGCGCCGCGAGCGTCTGCGACGCGTCGTGCCCGGCCGCGAGACGCTCGCGGCGCGCGGGCACCGGCAGCGGCACGACGCTCACGGGGCCGCCCGCGAGCGCAAGCCACGCGGCATCGAGCGCCGCTTCGTCGGGCGGCTCGTCGAGCCACGCGTCGAACGACTGGCCGGCACCGGCGACGAGCCAGTTGAGCACGCTGCGCCGCGCTTCGCGCGTCGAGCGCGACGACTGGTACGGCCCGGCGACGACATAGCAGCGATAGACCGCGCGCGTGAGCGCCACGTAGACGAGCCGCGCGCGTTCCGCGGCCTGCTCGCGCATCGCCTGCCGCGCCGCGTGCGCGGCCGCCTCGTCGTCGCAGCCGTAATGCAGCACCGCGTCGCCCGCGTCGTCGTGATATTCGCGCGCATCGGGCAGCGCGGACGAAGGCGGCTCGCGCAGCCCGCCGTCGTTCAGGAACGGACAGAACACGATCGCGTATTCAAGGCCCTTCGACTTGTGCACGGTCACGATCTGTACAAGGTTGCGATCGGATTCGAGACGCAACTGCGCTTCCTCGCCGCCGCCGTCGAGCCGTTGCGCGGCGAGCCAGCGCAGCGTCGGCGCGATGCCCGGCTGCGCGGATGCGCGTGCCTGCGTCAGTTCGGCCAGGTGGTTGATGTCGGTCACGCGGCGTTCGCCGTCCGCGCCGGCCATCAGCCGCTCGGCGATCCGCAGCTCGCGCGCGAACGTGCGCCACATCACCGCGAAACCGCGCTCGCGCCACAGCAGCCGATACCGCGAGAAACGTTCGACCCAGCTCATCGCGTCGGCACTGTCGGCCGCGGACGCTTCGTGCGACGCATCGCCGTCGCCCTGTTCCATCCGCCACAGCGCGCCGGCATCGAGGCCGAACCAGTCGGCCGCGAGCGCCGAACGCAGACGCCGCAGGTCGCCCGGCGCATCGATCGCCGCCAGCACGCGTTCGAGCTGCTCGGCGTCGCCGGTCGAGAACACCGAGGCCTGCGCCAGCTCGACGCTGCCGATGCCCCACGTGGCGAGCACGCGCTTCACGAGGCTGCCCTGCCGGTGCGTCTGCACGAGCACCGCGATGTTGCCCGGCGACAGCGGCGTGTCGCCCAGCCGCACGTGCCCTTCGCGCGCGCCGCGCATCAGCCGCGCGATCTCGGCCGCGCAAGCCTGGGCGGCCTGCGCCTGCGCATCGCGCTTGAGCAGCGTGCCTTCGCCGCCCGGCAGCGCCCAGACCCGGAAATCGCCGGCCGGGCCCGGATCGGTTTCGTCGACGAACGGCGCACGCACGCGCGTGCCGGCACGCACCGCGTAATAGTCGAGCCCGTCGAGCACGAACGCGCGCGGATTCGACATGAAGAAGCGGTTGCACGCATCGACGATCGCGGGCGTCGAGCGCTGGTTGACCGCGAGCGTGTAGCACGCGCTCGCGCTCGCGCGCGCCGCAAGATAGGTATGCAGATCGGCCGCGCGGAAGCTGTAGATCGCCTGCTTCGGATCGCCGACGAGGAAGAGCGGCCCGCCCGGCGCGAAGATCCGGTTGAAGATCGCGAACTGCAGCGGGTCGGTATCCTGGAACTCGTCGATCAGCGCGGCCGGATAGCGCGCACGCAGCGTGTCGGCGAGCCACGGATGCGCATGCAGCGCGTGATACAGGTTCGCGAGCAGATCGTCGAACGACACGACGCGCCGCGTACGCTTGCGCTCGGCCAACTCGCCGGGCGCCATGTCGAGCCATTCGGCGATCAGCGCGAGCCAGCGCGCGCGCTGCGTTGCCTCGGCTGCCGCCACGGCCGCTTCGAGCGCGTCGGCCACGTCGAAGAACGCGTGTTCGGGCGTCGCGCCGCCTTTTTTCGTCGCTTTCACGAGCGCGGTGCGCGTGAGCTTCAGTGCGGCCTTCGGCAGCGCGGCCGTCGCGTCGCCCTGCGCGAAATGCGCGGCCCATGCGTCGAGCGCATCGGCAACCGCGTCGGGCTTGTGCGAGCGCTGGTTGAGCGCGGGCTGCGCGGTGCGCAGCAACGCATCGATCGCGTCGCGTTCGGCCGCCCACATCCGCGCCGCCTCGGCGAAGCATTCGGCCGCGGCGCCCTCGGCCGATTCGTCCGGCTCGGTCACGCCGTCCCAGCGCAGCGCGGCGAGCGGCTTTTTCAGCCGGCGCGCGAGCTGCGCATCGAGCGCGGCCGGGCCGGCGCCCGATTCGACGAGCCAGGTCGCGAAGCCCGGCCAGCGCGCGGCCGCCGGTTCGACGCGCGTGCGCCAGAAGTCCGCCGCGAGTTCGAAGCGCAGCGACGCGTCATCGGTCTCCATGTCGAACGCGAACGGCATCGCGGCCGCGAACGGCGCTTCCTGCAGCGCGCGCTGGCAAAACGCATGGATCGTGTGGATTGCGGCCTGATCGAACGCGCGCAGTGCGCGCCGGATCCGCTTCGCGGCCGTGTCGGGGTCGAGCGCGCCGTCTTCGCCGAGCGTGGTCTCGAGCAGGCGCACGATGAACGGATCGCCGCCGTCGTCGCCCGTATCGAGCGCGTGCGCGAGCTGCGCGAGCCGGCCGCGAATCCGCTCGTGCAGTTCGGCCGTCGCCGCCTTCGTGAAGGTCACGACGAGGATTTCGTCCGCGCCGAGATCCTTTTCGAGCAGCAGGCGCACGTACAGCGCGCAGATGTTCCAGGTCTTGCCGGTGCCGGCCGACGCCTCGATCTGGTTGACGCCGTCGAGCGGGCACGCGAACACGTCGAGTTCGAGCGCCGGCTGCGGCTGCGACACGGCGCTCATGCGACCTCCTTCAGATGTTCGACGAGCGGCTCGAACACGAGCCGCGCGAGCGTGCCGAACGGCTCGTCGAGCGACGCGCGCGCGCCGCGCCATGCGATCGCGATGGCCGGATCGTCGGCCTCGCTCACGACACGCTCGTTGATCCAGACGCTCGCGGCCTTGGCTTCGCCGTCGGACACCCTCGCCCACGCACTGCGCGGGAAAAACCGCAGCGGCATGCGCCGCCCTGCGCGAAACAGCGCGGCAAGCGGCGCGAGCCGTTCGAGCGGCGCCGCGACGGGCGTCAGCTCGAACGCACCGCCGCTGCCGAACCACAGCGTGCGGCGCGGGCCGCCCGGTTCGACCGCGCAGTAGACGAGATGCGCGAGCCACGCGGACAGGTAGTCGCGCGCGCTCGACCGTGCATAGCGGTAGATGATCTGCCCGGCCGGCGTCAGCCGGTTCAGCGTGCCGTGCAGTTCGAGCGGTGCGCTGACCGCGTCGCCCGACAGCATCGCGTCGTCGGCGCCGAACAGCGCCTGTTCCGTATCGGGCCATGCGGGCGCGATGACGAGCGAAAACGGCCGCCTCTCGATGCCGTCGGCCAGCGCACGGCGCACGTTCGACGCAAGCTGAGTCATCGAGCCGAGCGCCTGGTCGCGCCACACGGCGCCCGTCGCGCCGCCCGGCAACTCGGGGCTCGCGTCCGCAATGCGCAGCGCATGATCGTGCGCGGCCCCATCATCCGATTCGATCAGGAGCGGCAGTACACGCTCGGCGAGCGCATCGCTGCCGGCGAAGTCGAGCGCGAACGGCTCCGTGTCGAGCAATTCGGCCTGCGCATCGGCGAGCACGATGCCGAGACGTGCGCGCAACAGCGCCCGCGCGGGATGCCGCCAGAAGCGTTCGAATTCGCTGAACGCGACGGGCTCGACCGGTTCCGCCGGCAGCGGCTGCGCGAAGAACGGCAGTTCGCGCGAGCCGTCGCGCGACGCGTCGGCGGCCAGCAGCGACGCAAGCGTCGCGCGCTCGGCGTCATAGGAAACGAGCCCGCTGCCGGGCTGGAAATACGCTGCCGCGAACGGTTGCAGCGGATGCTCGACGATGAACGCGCGCCGCGCGGCATCGACGGCGTCCGGCGCCGCGTCGGGCCCGGCCGTGACGAGCGCGAGATGGTCGAGCAGTTCGTCGACGAGTGCCGCGGGCGGCAACGGCGCGTTGTCGCGAATGCTGCGGCCCGTGTACGCGATCAGCAGCCGATCGCGTGCAGCGAGCAGCAGGTCGAGAAACAGGTTGCGCTCGTCGTCGCGGCGCTGTCGGTCGCCGAGCTTCGGCAACACGGCCATCAGGTCGAACTCGTCCGCGCGCGAGAGGCTCGGCAGCACGCCGTCGTCCATCCCGAGCAGGCAGACGACGCGGTACGGCAGGCCGCGCAGGCTCGTCAGCGACGAGAACGTGACGCCGCCCCACGGCACCCCGCCGCGCGCCGGATCGTCGAGCGCCGCCGCAAGCCCCGCGCGGACGACGGCCGCCGGCAGCGCTTCGTCGGGCGCGCCCTCCGTCATCGCAGCCAGCATCGCGTCGAGCGCGTCGCGCACGCCCGCGAGCGCATCCGCATACGCGGCGCCCGAATCGAAGAAGCGCGCCAGCGTGTCGGCGAACAGCTCGCTCCAGCCGCGCGGCGTGTGCGATTCGGCGAGCCGCCGCGCGAAGCCGTCGAGATCGTCGGTGAAACGCGCGAGCCGGCCGAGCAGTTCGGCCTCGCTGCCCGTGGCCGCCTCGATCGGCAACCACGCGCCGACCGGCGCTGCGCCTTCGGGCATCGCATAGCCGAGAAAGAGCCGCGCGAGTGCGTCGGAGAACGTATGGCGCGGCGCAGGCACGGCCGCGTCGTCGCTCGCACGCGGCGACAGCCCGCGCCGCGCGCCGGCGGCCGCGAGCCAGGTCTGCACCGTCTCGAGCGCGGCCGCATCGATGCCGTAGCGCGCAGCCACCGCATCGACGCGCAACCATTCGACCAGCTCCGGCGCGCCGACCTGCCGCTCCGGCAGCGCGAGCCAGTCGAGCAGCACGCGCGCGACCGGGTTTGCCTGCGACGGCGGCAGGCCGGTGATCCGGTAAGGCACGCGCGCGCCGCCGGCGCCGGCCGTGCCGAATACCGCATCGATCAGCGGTCCGGCCGCCGCGAGATCGGCCACCGCGACGAGCACGTCGGACGGCTGCAGGCTCGCGTCGGCATCGAACCACGCGAGCAGCCGGTCGTGCAGCACCTCGAGCTGGCGCGCGAGGCTGTGGCACACGTGCACCTCGATCCCGCGTTCGGCCGGCGCATCGCCGGCTTCGGCCTCCGGCTGCAGTTCGAGGATCGCGTTCTGCACGCGCGCGAGCCACGTCGGCGCGGGATTCTCGACGAAACGCGACGCATCGCCCACCGCGGCGCTTTCAGTCAGCTCATGCAGCATATGCAGTTGCGCCTGCGTCTGCCGGCCCCACTCGGCGAGCAGCGGATGGCCGACTTCCTGGTAGTCGAGCCGGCCGGCCGCATCGAGCGCCTCGGCATGCGCGGCAGTCACGATGTCGAACCAGAATTCGCGGCACGGGTTCAGCGCGTAAACGCGCACGTCGATCCAGCGCGACAGCTCGCGCAGCAGCGCGACGTGCAGCGGCGGCATCGTCGGCAGTGCGAACACGCTGACCGATTCCGGCCAGTCGGCACGCGCGACCGCGTCGGCATCGAGATGGCGCGCTTCGACCAGGAAGCGGTGCGCGGGCGGCGTGCCGCTGTCGCTCAGTTCCGCGAGCAGCGCGCGCCACAGCGCGGCCTGCCAGCGCTCGTCGTCGCGTGCGGCGTCGCTGATCCCGCGCGGCGCGCCGTCGCCCGCGAGCACCGACTCGCCGGCCTGCCACGCCGCCAGCCATTCGGGGCGATAGGTCAGGTAATGATCGAGCACGGCCGCGACGCGATGCGCGAGCTCGTAGCGCATCGCATCGTCGGAGGCGGACAGATACGCGGCGAGCCGCGGCGACGCAAGCCACGGCGCGCCGTCGGCCGCCTGCGCGAACAGCCGGTAGCAGCGCCACACGAGACGGTCGGGCGCGAACGGCGAACGCGCGGGCACCGTCAGCACGCGGCCGATCTGCGCCCACAGCCATTGCGCGAGATACGTGAACTCGACGTTCGCGCACACGCCGTTGCGCGCGGCGATGTCGAGCTCGAGGCGGCGGCGCAGCGCCGCGCTCGGCACGATGACCTGTTGCGGCGCCCACGGGCCGTTGCGGGCCGGAAACGCGGCCAGATCCTCGAGCAGCGCGTCGGCCAGCGTTTCGTGACGATTCGAATAGAAGAGATGGAGCATGAGGCGGGCGTCGGATTCTCGCGCCGGCCGGACCGGGCGAACAGGTTCCCGAAGGATAGCAAATGGCCTGCCGCGGCGAGCATCGGCCGGATGGCCAGATTTTGCGGACCGCGAAATACGATAGACTCGTCGCCAGTCAATTTGCCGCCCCCGGGCGTCTTCGTCTGCCATTCAGCCCATCGATGCGCTATTCGGTCGAAATCAGAAAGTTTCTCTACAGCCAGTACTTTTTCGGCGGCCTGCGGATCGCGGTCGGCGTTTCGCTGCCGGCCGTGCTGTGCCTGATCGTGTTTCACAACCGGGAGCTCGGCTTCACGATCTCGACGGGCGCGCTCGGCGCGTGCGTCGTCGACATGCCGGGCCCGCTCAAGTACAAGCACAACGAAATGCTCGCGTGCAGCGTGATCGGCTTCCTGGCCGCACTCGCCACCGGCCTCGCGACACCGAACATCTTCGCGCTGTGGCTCACGATCGTGCCGCTCACGTTCGTGCTGTCGCTGATCGTCGTCTACGGCAACCGCTGGCCGCAGATCAGCTTCGCGACGCTGTTCATGATGGTGATGACGCTCGAGGAGCAATTCACGCCGCTGCAGGCGTTCGTCAACGCCGGCTGGATTCTCGCGGGCGGCCTCTGGTATACGTACTGGGCCACGCTCGTGTCGCGCTGGCAGGCGCGCCGGATCGAGCAGCAGGCGCTGGCCGAAAGCCTGTTCGCGTGCGCCGACTACCTGCTCGCGCGCGCGCAGTTCTACGACCTCGATGCCGATCTCGACGAGTGCTACCGTAATCTCGTCGCGCGGCAGATCACCGCGGTCGAAACGCAGGAAACCGCGCGCGACATCGTGCTGCGCAACCTGCCGAAGCTGCGGCGCGGCAAGCTCGATCCCGGCCGCACGACGATGTACAACCTGTTCATCAACAGCGTCGACCTGCACGAACTGTTCGTCGGCGCGCACACCGATTACCCGCTCGTGCGCAACACGTTCGGCGGCTCCGATCTGATCATTTTCTACCGCGACCTGATCCGCAAGGCGGCCGCCGATCTCGAGGAGATCGGCCTCGCGGTGCTCGAAAACCGCGCGCCGCATTCGCGGATCAGCGTGAAGGCCGAACTGCGCGCGATCGAGTACGAGATCGAACTGATGCGCAAGAAGAACTTCGCAGCCACCAACGCGGAAGCATATGCGGCCGTGCTCGCGACGTTCCGGCGCATCTGGAGCGCGACGCGCCTGATCGAACGGATGCGCCGCAACCTGTCGGGCCACGCCGATCCGCAGCAAACCGAACTGAAGATCGACAAGGCGCTCACGCGCTTCCTGCAGCGCCGCCGGATGTCGCCGCTGCTGATCTTCTCGAACCTGAACATGAGCTCGCCGAGCTTGCGCCACGCGCTGCGCGTGACGATCGCGGTGGCGGTCGGCTTCTGGCTCGGCCGGCTGCTGCCGCTCACGAACGCGTACTGGATCGTGATGACGACCATCATCATCCTGAAGCCCGGCTATTCGCTGACCAAGCAGCGCAACGCACAGCGTATCGTCGGCACGCTGATCGGCTGCGCGGCGAGCATCGCGCTGATCTACACGGTGAAGGAGCCGCACCTGCTGATCGCGATCATGTTCGGGTCGATGGTGATGAGCTACAGCCTGCTGCTGTTCAATTACGCGGCGAGCGTCGTATTCACGTCGTCGTACGTGCTGCTGATGTTCCACCTGCTCGCGCCGGGCAGCATGCGGATCATCGGCGAGCGCGCGATCGACACCGTGGTCGGCTGCATGATCGCGATCGCCGCGAGCCGGCTGTTCCCGTACTGGGAATACCGGCTGATGGGCAAGCAGGTCGCCGACATGCTCACGGCGACCCGCAAGTATTTCGAGGCCGTGTGGCGCGTCGGGCGCGGTGCGTCGCCGCCGCCCGTGCCCACCGCCGACGGCGCGGCCGTGGTGCCGGTCATCGCCGCGGCGGTCGAGACGCCGGCCACGAGCCTCGACGACGACTACCGCTACCGCCTCGCGCGCAAGGACGTGCATATCGCGTTCGCGAACCTCGGGCAGGCGTTCCAGCGGATGATGATCGAGCCGAAGGCACACCAGCGTTTCGTGCCCGAGCTGAACGACCTGCTCGTGCAGACGCACGTGCTCGGTGCGCAGATCACGGCCGCCGCGCCGCTGATCCGCAACGCGTGCTCGGCCGACGGCGGCCTCGTCCACGACGACGCGCTGCAGCGCGGCCTCGCGGCCGTGCTCGACAATCTCGAGAAGGCCGAGGCCGGCGAGCCGCCGCCCGCCCATCAGCTCGAGGCGTCGAAGCAGATCACGCGCGATCTCGACGCGATGGTCGTGTCCGCGGAAAAATCCGCTGCGGTCGGCGCCGAACTCACGCACGACCTGAAGGTGCTCGCGCACCAGTGCAAGCAGATGCTCGCGTCGTCGCTGCTGATCCGCAAGGACGCGAGCGTGATCCGCCTGCCCGCCTGACCCTGCCCGACCGTTCCCGCCGGTGGCCGGCCCCGCACGCCGCGGCCCGGCCGCCGGCGTTCCCCGATTCAACGATCCCCCGACGCATGACCCACCCGCTCCACGCGGCCCGCGCATCCGCCGCGCGACCGCCCCACGCCCTATTCCGCGCGTCGCGCCAGTCAGGGAATACCCGATTCCGGTTACCGGGCCCGGCTTGTTATCATTCGTTCACGTTCAAGTTGTATATACAACTTGACGCAGTCGGACCGGTCCCGCTCGCCCGGTCCGTCGCATAACGATATCGGAGACTCGATGAAAAACTTGCAGCGCCACCTGAGCGCGCGGCACGTCCGCTTTCTCGCGCTGGGCTCGGCGATCGGCACGGGCCTGTTCTACGGCTCGGCGTCCGCGATCCAGCTCGCGGGCCCGGCCGTGATCCTGGCGTATATCCTCGGCGGCACGGCCGTCTACATGGTGATGCGCGCGCTCGGCGAGATGGCCGTGCGCGAACCCGTCGCCGGCTCGTTCGGCCACTACGCGACCGAGAACCTCGGCCCGTTCGCGGGATTCGTCACGGGCTGGACCTACACGCTCGAAATGGTGATCGTCGCGATCGCCGACATCACCGCGTTCGGCATCTACATGGGCTTCTGGTTTCCGGATGTCCCGCAATGGATCTGGGTGCTCGCGGTCGTCGCGATCATCTGCGGGCTGAACCTGTGCCACGTGAAGGTGTTCGGCGAGCTCGAGTTCTGGCTGTCGATCATCAAGGTCGGCGCGATCGTCGCGATGATCGGCGGCGGCGTCGCGATCCTGCTGACCGGCATGCACTTCGGCCATTCGGCCGACGTGCCGACGTTCGCGAACCTGTGGAACCATGGCGGCTTCTTGCCGAACGGTATCGGCGGGCTGATCGCGTCGCTGTCGGTCGTGATCTTCGCGTACGGCGGGATCGAGGTAATCGGGATGAGCGCCGGCGAGGCGAAGGACCCGGAGCGCGTGATTCCGCGCGCGATCAACGCGGTGCCCGCGCGCATCCTGCTGTTCTACGTGCTGACGATGGTCGTGCTGATGTCGATCAGCCCGTGGACGGGCGTCGGCGGCGACGGCAGCCCGTTCGTGCAGATCTTCTCGGCGCTCGGCGTGAAGTCGGCCGCGACGATTCTCAACCTGGTCGTGATCAGCGCGGCGATCTCGGCGATCAACAGCGACATCTTCGGCGCGGGCCGGATGATGTTCGGGATGGCTCGGCAGGGCCAGGCGCCGCGCGTGCTGACGACGACGTCGCGGCACGGCGTGCCGTGGGTCACGGTGCTTGTGATGGCGGGCGCGCTGCTCGTCGGCGTGCTGCTCAACTACCTGATGCCGAAGGACGTGTTCCTGATGGTCGCGGCGATCGCGACGTTCGCAACGGTGTGGGTGTGGCTGATGATCCTGCTGTCGCAGGTTGCGATGCGCCGCCGCCTGTCGAGCGCCGAAGTCGCGGCGCTGAAGTTCAAGGTGCCGCTGTGGCCGGTCGCGCCGGCACTGACGATCGCGTTCATGGGTTTCGTGATCGTGATGCTCGGCTGGTTCGAGGATACGCGCGTCGCGCTGTATGTCGGCGCAGCGTGGCTCGCGCTGCTCGCGGCCCTGTTCTACGCACGGATCCGCCCGAAGTTCGCACCTGCGTCACGTTGACGCACGGCTGACCTGCCCGCGCGGCGCGCCGGTTTCGGTGCCCGCTTCTTTCCCGGCTCCGCGCGGCGACTGCCGCGCCGGAAGCTGCGGGCCTCCCCCTTCTCAGCATTGCACCGACGTACGCGGCCCGAGCGGGCCGCGCATCGGCACGTCAATGCGATGCGGCGCTCGTGGCCTCGGCCGGATGGGCCTCGTCGTACGCGTGCTTCTGCGAAATCGCGTTGTACAGGATCGTCCCGATCACGAGCAGCACGGCCACGACGATCAGGATGCTCACGTTGCGGACAGGGTTCTTCTTGCGCTGATCGTTCATGGTCGGGGCGATTCCGTCAAATTCGTCGAAGCGGGCATTCTACGCGCTTGCGCCACCACCGCGACTTCCCGTTTCCGATCCCCGACCCTGCCTTCCCTACCGCTTGCCGCAAGCTTTCATTTGATAATCGTTCCCATTTCGATCTAGAATCCAGAGTCTTTCATTCTGTAATGTTCCGGATCGCTCGGGCGGCAGGCGCGCCCCGGAACGCTCCCCTCGTCCACCTGCCCCACCGGAGTCTTCATGTCGAATCCGCGCACCCGCCTGCTGCCGCTCGCCGGCGCCCTCGCCCTTGCCGCGGCCGCATTCGCGCCGCCGGCCCATGCGGCCGAGGAAGTGAGCCTGTACACCACCCGCGAGCCGAAGCTGATCCAGCCGCTCATCGACGCGTTCACGAAGCAGAGCGGCGTCAAGGTCAACACGGTGTTCGTGAAGGACGGCCTGCTCGAGCGCGTGAAGGCCGAAGGCGCGCAGTCGCCGGCCGACGTGCTGATGACGGTCGACGTCGGCAACCTGCTCGATCTCGTCGACGGCGGGCTCACGCAGCCGGTGCGCTCGAAGGCGCTCGACGACGCGATTCCCGCGAACCTGCGCGGCGCGAACGGCGACTGGTATGCACTGTCGCTGCGCGACCGCGTGCTGTACGTCGAAAAGGACCTGAAGGTCGATGCGTTCCGCTACGAAGATCTCGCCGATCCGAAATGGAAGGGCAAGGTCTGCATCCGCTCGGGCCAGCATCCGTACAACACGGCGCTCGTCGCCGCGATGATCGCGCACGACGGCGAAGCCGCGACCGAGAAGTGGCTGCGCGGCGTGAAGGCGAACCTCGCGCGCAAGGCGACGGGCGGCGACCGCGACGTCGCGCGCGACATCCTCGGCGGCATCTGCGACGTCGGTCTTGCCAACGCGTACTACGTCGGTCACATGAAGAACGCCGAGCCGGGCACCGATGCGCGCAAGTGGGGCGACGCGATCAAGGTCGTGCGACCGACGTTCGCGAACGCGAAGAGCGGCGGCACGCACGTGAACATCAGCGGCGCGACGGTCGCGAAGCACGCGCCGCACAAGGCCAACGCGGTGAAGCTGCTCGAATACCTCGTGTCGCCGGAAGCGCAGGCGCTGTATGCGCAGGCGAACTACGAATACCCGGTGCGCGCGAACGTGAAGCTCGATCCGGTGATCGCGAGCTTCGGCACGCTGAAGGTCGATCCGCTGCCGCTGGCGGACATCGCGAAGCATCGCAAGCAGGCGAGCCAGCTTGTCGACAAGGTCGGCTTTGACAACTGACGCATCGCCCGCCGGCGCGCGCCGCCAGCCGTACCGGCCGCGCCTGCGGCTGCGCGCGGGCAGCTTGTGGCTGCTCGCGGCGCTGGCGATCGCCGCGGCGGTCGCGGCGCCGCTCGCGGTGCTCGTGGCCGCCGCGTTCGACGCCGATCTCGCGCACTGGCGGCATCTCGCCGAATTCGTGCTGCCGCAGGCGCTCGTCAATACGCTGCTGCTGCTCGCGGGCGTCGGCGCGATCGTGTCGATCGTCGGCACGGGCTGCGCATGGCTCGTCACCGCATACGACTTTCCCGGCCGCCGGATGCTGACGTGGGCGCTGCTGCTGCCGCTTGCGGTCCCCACCTATATCGTCGCGTTCGCGTATCTCGACCTGCTGCACCCGATCGGCCCCGTCCAGGGCGCGATCCGCTGGCTGCTCGGCTTCGACAGCCCGCGCCAGTTCCGCCTGCCCGACCTGCGCTCGCTGCCCGGTGCGATCTTCGTGCTCGGCTTCGTGCTGTATCCGTATGTGTACCTGAGCACGCGCGCGATGTTCGTCACGCAGTCCGCGAGCCTGCTCGAAGCCGCACGCACGCTCGGCGCGGGGCGCGTCGCGACGTTCTGGCGCGTCGTCGTGCCGCTCGCGCGGCCGGCGATCGCGGTCGGCGTGAGCCTCGCGCTGCTCGAAACGCTGAACGACATCGGCGCATCGGAATTCCTCGGCGTGCAGACGCTGACCGTGTCCGTCTACACGACGTGGATCACGCGCTCCGATCTCGCCGGCGCCGCGCAGATCGCGCTCGCGATGCTCGCGATCGTCGTCGGCATGATCGTGCTCGAACGCTACGGACGCCGCCGCCAGCGCTACGCGCATGGCCGGCGCATGCGGCCGATCGCGCCGCGCCGCCTGACGGGCGCGGCCGCGTGGGGCGCCGCCGCGCTCGGCTGGCTGCCCGTGCTGCTCGGCTTCGGCGCGCCGGCCGCGCATCTCGCGGTCGAGACCGGCAAGCGGCTGCATCTCGTCGGCGGCGTGTCCGCGCAGTTGATGACGGGGCTCGCGAACACGCTGACGATCGCCACCGCCGCGACCGCCGCGACGCTCGCATGCGGGCTCGTCGTCGCATGGGCCGCGCGCGCGCAACGCGACAGCGCCCGCGCGGGCCCTGCCCGCGTGTGTGCGCGGATCGCGAGCCTCGGCTACGCGGTGCCGGGCACCGTGCTCGCGATCGGCCTGCTGATCCCGTTCGCCGCGGCCGACCGGCTGTTCGGCACGGTGCTCGGCCGCGACGGACTGCTGCTGATGGGCTCGGCGACCGCGCTCGTCATCGCGTACACCGTGCGCTTTCTCGCGATTCCGGCCGGCAGCATCGAGGCCGGCCTCGCGCGCATCCCGCCGTCGCTCGAACAGGCATCGCGCTCGCTCGGCGAGACGGCCGGCGGCACGCTGCGCCGCGTGCACCTGCCGCTGCTGCGGCCGGCGCTCACGACGAGCGCGCTGCTCGTGTTCGTCGACGCGATGAAGGAACTGCCGGCGACGCTGCTGCTGCGTCCGCTGAATTTCGACACGCTCGCGACCTGGCTGTATGCGGAAGCCGCGCGCGGCACCTATGAGGAAGGCGCGGTCGCCGCGCTCGCGATCGTGCTGGCCGGGCTCGCGCCCGTGATCCTGCTCGCCCGCACTCGCCACAAGATCGGAGCCTGAACCCGTGAACCTGCTCGAACTCGATGACCTCCACCTCGCCTACGACACGCCGCAAGGCTGCCGCACGGTGGTCGACGGGCTGAGCCTCGCGCTGCCGCGCGGCGACATCGGCTGCCTGCTCGGCGCGTCGGGCTGCGGAAAAACCACCGTGCTGCGCGCGATCGCCGGCTTCGAGCCCGTGCGCATGGGGCGCATCGTGCTGGACGGTACGCCCGTCGCAACGCCGTCGCTCGACGTGCCGCCCGAGCGGCGGCGCATCGGCATGATGTTTCAGGACTATGCGCTGTTCCCGCACCTGAGCGCGGCCGACAACGTCGCGTTCGGCCTGCGGCGCATGCCGAAGGCCGAACGCCGGGCGCGCGTCGCGGAGATGCTCGAACTCGTCGGCCTCGCCGAATCCGGCGGCGCCTATCCGCACGAACTGTCGGGCGGCCAGCAGCAGCGCATCGCACTCGCGCGCGCGCTCGCGCCGTCGCCGGAGCTGCTGCTGCTCGACGAGCCGTTCTCGAATCTCGACGTCGATACGCGCGAGCGGCTCGCGTTCGAACTGCGCGACATCCTGAAACGCACCGGCCACACCGCGATCCTCGTCACGCACAACCAGGCCGAAGCGTTCGCGATCGCCGACCGGATCGGCGTGATGAAGGACGGCCAGCTCGCGCAATGGGACACGCCGTACGCGCTGCATCACCATCCGGCCAGCCCGTTCGTCGCGGATTTCGTGCGCCGCGACGCGCTGGCCGACGAACGTGCGCGCGCACTGGCGCGCGGCCGCTGAACCCGCGCCGGCCGCGCGATCCGCAACGGTGCCGCGTCTGCAGCGCGTCAAGCCGGCTCGGCATGATCGCGCACGGGCAGCGCGGTCGAATACTTGATCTGCTCCATCGCGAACGACGAACTGACGTCGAACAGCGGCACCGCGCGAATCAGCTGCTTGTAGACGCGGTCGTAATCGTCGATGCCCGCGACGACGACGCGCAGCAGGTAATCGGTCTCGCCGCTCATCCGGTAAACCTCGACGACTTCCGGCATGTCGCGCACGACCTGCGTGAAACGCTGCGCCCATTCCTCGGTGTGCTGGTTCGTGCGGATCGCGACGAACACGGTCGTGCCGACCCCGAGCTTGCGCGGATCGCACAGCGCAACCTGCGCGCGAATCGCGCCGGTTTCCTTCAGCCGCTGCACGCGCTTCCAGCACGGCGTCTGCGACAGGTTCACGCGCTGCGCCAGTTCCGCGATCGGCAGCGTGGCATCCGCCTGCAACAGCTCCAGCAGCTTGCGATCGATGGCGTCCATTTCTCCAGTCCCTCGTAGATAGAAATTTATTCTATGCATTCTGCATAACGGGGAACAATATGAAAACCGCCTCGCCGCGTCGACCGGTATAAATACCAATCCGGTACGCGTGAATCCGCCGCGCGCGCGATCGCGCGGACATACCCTCCTCCAAACGAAAAAGGCGATTCCAACCGTCAAGCTGGAATCGCCTCATGCACCGCCCGTTGCGGCTCGCGTGCCGCGCCCGGGCCAGGCCGGCGCTCATGCGGCACCGGCCGCTACGCCGCTCAATACGCGACCGTCGCGATCTCACGCACGAAGCTGCCTTGTTCGAGCGCGTCGACGAACGCGACCGCGTAGTCTTCCGCCGAGATCTTGCTGTTGCCCTGCGCGTCCGCGATCAGCTTGTCGACGCCGGTGCGGAACGTGCCCGTCCGCTCGCCCGGTGCGATCAGCGCGGCCGGCGCGAAGAACGTCCAGTCGAGATCGCCGACCGTCTTCAGGTAGTCGAATGCGTCGCGGTGCGCGAGCGCGACCGCCTTGTACGCTTCCGGGAAGCCTTCGCTGTCGACGAGTTGCTTGCCGGGCGCGACTTCGAGCGAACCGGCGCCGCCCACCACGACGAGCCGCTTCAGGCCCGCCTGACGCGTGCCGGCGACCAGCGCCTTCGCGGCCGCGACGACCTTCGCCGCATCGTCCTGCTTCGGGCCGTACGCACTCGCGACGACGTCATGGCCCGGCAGCGCAGCCGCGATGCTGGCCGCGTCGAACAGGTCGGCCGCTTTCGCGGTGATGCCGTCGCCGGCCGCGCCGGGATTGCGCGACAGCGCGGTCACGCGATGGCCGCGCCGTGCGGCTTCCGCGGCGATGCGCGAGCCGATCGTGCCGGTGGCGCCGAACAGCGCGATATTCAAGGAACGTTGCGTCATATCGATTCTCCACAAAGAAAAATATGTAACTAAAGAAATTACATATAAGACCGAAAAAAACGGGGCGAATCCCCCGTTGCGCCGATCGCCGCGCCCACGCGCCGCCCGGCCTCCCGCCCTGCCTGCCACCGCTCACCCGCCGGCGCGCCCCGCGTGTTGCCTGCGCTGCTCCGAATCCAGCACGTCGGCCGTTACGTCGGCAAGCGTGCGCGTGGCGAGCGATGCCTCCATCGCGCGCTGCGCGTCGCCGATGTAGTCGATCAGCACGCCCTGGATGTGCCGCCCGACGAGACACGCGGGATTCGGCGCCTCGCGGTGCAGCGCGAACAATTGGGCATCGTCGACCGCGCGATACACGTCGAGCAGCGTGATCTCCCCGGGCTCGCGCGCCAGCAGCGCGCCGCCGCCCGCACCGAGCTGCGACGTGGTCAGCCCCGCGGCCGCCAGCATCGACAGCAACCGGCGGATCAGCGCCGGATTCGTGTTCACGCTACCCGCGATGATGTCGGACGACAGCGGCGCACCTTCCTGCATCGACAGCAAGGCGAGCACGTGGACGGCAAACGCGAACCGGCTGCTGGTATTCATTCCTCACTCACTCGGCGACGCCGGCCCGGACACGCAGCCGGCGACGATGTGTAATCATGGTAATTACATTTTGCGGATCATGCAAGCCCGCATCATTCTCCGCTTGCGGGCTTCGCGCCCGACGCGCTCTGCTGGCTCCACTGCTGGAGCTTCTTGCCGGCTTCCGCGATCTTCGCTCCAGCTTCGGAAGCCGCATGCGCGACGACCGCGGAAGCCGCCGCGTCGATCTGCGCCTGCGCGGCGGACGCGAGGCCGCTCGCGGACAGCGGCGGCACGGCCGATGCCGCGGACGCGATGCCGGCCTTCGCGGCGTTGAGCTGCTGGTTGACGGTGCTCGCCACCTGGTCGAGCGCCTTGGCCGCGTTGTTCGCGGCATCGGCGGCCGCGCTCGCGGCCGTGTCCGGTTGGGCGACCGGCGTGCCGGACTTTTCGCAGCCCGCGAGCAACAGCAGCGCACCGGCAGCCACCGCCGCCAGCGCGAACCCGGGCGCGCGACGCGCCCGCGATGTCTTCATGTTCATCAGCAATCTCCGGCCGCGCGTCGCACGGCCTCGTGGTTGGACCGACGTCGATGATACCGCCTGTTGAACAGGCCCAATGACGACCCGTGATTAAAAATGCCTTTCAATTTCGGACTCGTCCGATTCAATCGCGGGCGCTACGCCACTAAAGTGGGCACGCTTCAATCCGCTTCATGCGTGTCCCCTTTTTACTCATGGCTTTCCTCGTCGACTGGTTCATCGCCCTGGCCGCGCTGCTCGCCGCCACCCTGTTCCTGTGCCTGCGCCCGCCGTCGGCGCGCCGCCTGGCCGAAGCCGGACGCTCGCGCCGCATCGCGTCCGCGCGCCTGCTCACGCAGGCCGTGATCGGCTTCTGGACGGCCGCGCTGATCGTCGCGCAAGGCATCCTCGGCCCCGACGGCGACGGCCAGTCGCTCGCGGGCTTCGCGGCGCTCTCGTTCGCCGCGCTCGGGCTGACGACCGTCGCCGCATACTGGTCGGCGTGCGCACTGCGGCTGCGCCGGCCACGCGAACTGTTCGTGCGCCACTGACGCGCCAGATCGGTGCGCAACGGCATACGCCGACGCACCACGCCGCACTCATTCGCACCAGCCCCGCACGAGACGCACCACATTCGTGCGTTCGGCGCGGCCCCAGCCCGCACCGTGAGCGCGCCAATACCGGGCGCGATTCACCGAAATGCCCCGCCACGTGGTGCCGGAGCACCAATTTCACGCAATCTCTCACCAAGTTGGCTCGATACTTGCATTCCTCGCCCGTTTTTTGCGCAAGGAAGCCACGGCATGGATGGTCTGAAATCCGGCGTCGACACACTGTTCCTGTTGATCGGCGCCGTCATGGTGCTCGCGATGCACGCGGGCTTCGCATTTCTCGAACTCGGCACGGTCCGCAAGAAGAACCAGGTCAACGCGCTCGTGAAGATCCTGGTCGACTTCTCGGTGTCGACACTCGCGTACTTCCTCATCGGCTACACGATCGCGTACGGCGTCGAGTTCTTCGACGACATCGGCACGCTGTCGCAGCACAACGGCTACGCGCTCGTGCGCTTCTTCTTCCTGCTGACCTTCGCTGCGGCCATTCCCGCGATCGTGTCCGGCGGCATCGCCGAGCGCGCGAAGTTCAATCCGCAGCTCGTCGCGACGCTGATCATCGTCGGCTTCATCTATCCGTTCTTCGAAGGGATCGCATGGAACGAACGCTACGGCGTGCAGACCTGGCTCACGCACGCGTTCGGTGCGCCGTTCCACGATTTCGCGGGCTCGGTCGTCGTGCATGCGTTCGGCGGCTGGGTCGCGCTGCCGGCCGTGCTGCTGCTCGGCGCGCGCCACGGTCGTTATGCGAAGGACGGCCGGATCGCCGCGCACCCGCCGTCGAACATCCCGTTCCTGGCGCTCGGCGCATGGGTGCTCGCGGTCGGCTGGTTCGGCTTCAACGTGATGAGCGCGCAGACGCTCGACAAGATCAGCGGCCTCGTCGCCGTGAACTCGCTGATGGCGATGGTCGGCGGCACGCTCGCCGCGTGGATGGCGGGCCGCAACGACCCGGGCTTCACGTACAACGGGCCGCTCGCGGGCCTCGTCGCGGTGTGCGCGGGCTCCGACGTGATGCACCCGATCGGCGCGCTCGTCACGGGCGCGGCGGCCGGCGCGCTGTTCGTCGCGATGTTCACCTGCGTGCAGAACAAGTGGCGCATCGACGACGTGCTCGGCGTGTGGCCGCTGCACGGGATGTGCGGCGCGCTCGGCGGCCTCGCGGCCGGCGTGTTCGGCCTGCCGGCGCTCGGCGGCCTCGCGGCCGGCGTGTTCGGCCTGCCGGCGCTCGGCGGTCTCGGCGGCGTGTCGTTCCTGTCGCAGGTCGTCGGCACGCTCGGCGGCATCGCGATCGCCACCGCCGGCGGCACGCTCGTCTACGGCGCGCTGAAGGCGACCGTCGGGCTGCGCCTCGACCGCGAAGCCGAATTCGACGGCGCGGACCTGTCGATCCACCGGATCTCGGCGACGCCCGAACGCGATTGAGCGCCTGACGAACGCCCGACGCGGCATTACGTTTTCAATTCAAAAAACTTTCATCAAGCGTCCTTACACTTCCGTCCAGTTTTCACTTTGCCTTCGCGGAGCTTGCCGAACGCCTGCTTCCGCTTCGCGAAGGCCATTCTTCCAACAACTGAAACTGGACTCCACATGCCCGCGTTGCCCAATGCCGCCCGTCGTCAGGCCCTGAAGATCCTCGCCGGCGCGCCGATGCTTCCCCTTTCCGGCCTCGCGCTGCCGGCCCTGCTGACGGGTTGCGGCGGCGACGACAATCCGACGTCGACGCCGGCCGCCGCCGCGTATACGTCGGCGACGTTCTCGGCGATGGCCGCACCCACGCTCGACAACGCGGCCGCGATGGCCACGACGACGGTCGGCTCGACGCTGTCGGTGTCGTTCTCGGACGGCTCGTCGCGCAACTTCAAGCTCGCGTACCGGCCGTTCTTCGTGACGGGCGACATGGTGCCGGACGGCAAGGGCGGCACGACGCTCGCGGGCGGCTACTACGACATCAACAACCAGCCGATCATCGATCGTTCGGTAGCCGGCAAGGAGCGCCAGTTCTATTCCGACTGCCCGGACGGCAGCTCGCTGCTCACGCTGAAGAACGCGAACGTGCCGGGCGTGAAGGGCAACACGGTGTTCGCGGTCGTGCAGTTCGAATACACGACGCGCGACCAGGCCAGCGCATCGCAGTACGGCCAGCTGCCGTCGCCGATCGCGGTGCTCACGCTCGACCAGGATCCGGCCACCGGCGCGCTGAAGGTCGTCAAGTACCACAACGTCGACACGTCGAACGCGCACGGCCTGTGGATCACCTGCGGCGCGAGCCTGTCGCCGTGGGGCACGCACCTGTCGAGCGAGGAGTACGAGCCGGACGCGACGAAGGCCGCGACCGACGCGCAGTTCAAGGCGTTCAGCAGGAATACGTTCGGCGACGAGACGAAGGCGAACCCCTACCACTACGGCCACCTGCCCGAGATCACCGTGAACCCGGACGGCACGGGCACCGTGAGGAAGCACTACTGCCTCGGCCGCATCTCGCACGAGTTGATCCAGGTGATGCCGGACCAGCGCACCGTGATGATGGGTGACGACGCAACCAACGGCGGCCTGTTCATGTTCGTCGCCGACAAGGCGGCCGACCTGTCGGCCGGCACGCTGTACGTCGCGAAGTGGACGCAGACGTCGTCCGCCGGCGCGGGCACGGCGACGCTTACGTGGATCAGGATCGGCCACGCGACGAGCAGCGAGATCGAAGCGCTCGCGAACACGCTGAAGGCGTCGGACATCATGGACCTGACGACCACCGACCCGAACGATGCGAGCTACACGAAGATCCACTTCGGCGGCAAGTTCAACTGGATGCGCGTGAAGCCGGGGATGGAAAAGGCGGCCGCGTTCCTCGAGACGCACCGCTATGCGGCGCTGCTCGGCGGCAGCATGTCGTTCACGAAGCTCGAAGGCACGACCGTGAACGCGAAGGACAAGATCGTCTACACGGCGATGTCGCGGATCGAGACGTCGATGGTCAAGGGCAACGCGGTGTCGCGCGACGTCGCGGTCGACAAGAAGATCGCCGCGGGCGCCGTCTACGCGCTGAACCTGAAGGGCAGCCAGCGCGACACGACGGGCGGCGCGATCGACAGCGAATGGGTGCCGGTCGACATGGGCGCGCCGGCCGCGCTCGTCGGCGAGGATCTCGCCGCGGCCGACGGGCTCGGCAACCTCGCGAACCCGGACAAGATCGCGAACCCGGACAACCTGAAGTTCTCCGAGAAGCTGCGCACGCTCTTCATCGGCGAAGATTCGGGCATGCACGTGAACAACTTCCTGTGGGCCTACAACGTCGACACGAAATCGCTCGTGCGCGTGCTGTCGTGCCCGGCCGGCGCCGAATCGACGGGCCTGCACGCGGTCGACGAGATCAACGGCTGGACGTACGTCATGAGCAACTTCCAGCACGCGGGCGACTGGGAAACGCCGCTGCACGACAAGGTCAAGCCGACGCTCGACCCGCTCGTGCGCGCGAACTTCAAGGACCGCTTCGGCGCCAGCGTCGGCTACCTGACGGCCGAGCAGACCAGCATCAAGCTCGCGAAGGCCTGACCGCTTCGTGCGAGGGGGGCCTTGCGCCCCTGGCCGGCCGCCCCTAGCCGGGCGCTCCTTTCTTCATCACCGTTCATTCGTCGGCGCTCCACGCCGGTTTGTGCGCGATGCCCACTGCGGGCATCGCGCTTTTTTTTGCGCGCGCGAATCGAACCTGCCGCGGATGCATCGCGCGCAAGCATGCTCCGCCGGACGTTCGGACGGGCGTTTTCTGCGATCGGGGGATAATACGGGCCTGACGCGTCCGGGCGGACGGGCAAAAAAAAGCGCCACGGAGACCGTGGCGCTAAAAAAGTTCTAGCCATTCCGAGGGCCGTGCTAGAACCTGAGAGACTGCGCGAAACACCGTTGCCGGTTAAACTCCTGAAACGATGTTTCGAAAACGTGAGACATTCTTTCCGTTTCCGCCCGACAAGTCAAGCGGTATTTGCACCGGCTCATGCACTTTCCGGCAAGGCTCCTTTGAGCATTTTCCTAATAAACCAAGGGTGAACCCGCAAAATCTCATCCAATGACCGGTTCACCCACGGAACATGCATCTTTTGACAATCATCCTACAATACCAACAAAATTGAAATCGAGTTTCGGAAATAGAGAGAATCCCTTGTGTCGACAACTGTAACCTCTTCCGCGTCCCGAGATCGTGAATCGTCGCCGGACGAGATCACCGCGCTCGCCCGCGGCCTTGCCGTGCTGCGCCGCATCGCGGCTGCCGACGCGCCCGTCAGCAACCGCGAGCTGACCGAACTGACCGGCATCCCGAAGCCGACCGTGTCGCGCATCACCGCGACGCTGGTCAGCGCCGGCTTCCTGTTCCAATTGCCCGACAGCGAGCGCTTCGTGCTCACCGCATCGGTGCTCGAACTGAGCCACGGCTTCCTGCGCAACTTCGACATCCGCGCGCGTTCGCGGCCGTTCATGATCGAGCTGGCCGAACGCACGTCGCTGTCCGTGCACCTTGCGGTGCGCGACCGGCTCGACATGGTCGCGATCGACGTGATCCGGCCGCGCTCGGCCGTGCTCGTCACGCGCCTCGAAATCGGCTCACGGATGGACATCGCCCGCACGGCCGTCGGCCGCGCGTATCTCGCGGCACTCGAGGACGACGAGCGGCGCCAACTGCTCGATTCGCTGCGCACGACGGCGGGCGACGACTGGCCGCATGTGTCCGCGAGGCTCAATCCCGCGCTCGACGAAGCGATGCGCGAAGGCCACGCGATCGCGATCGGCGAATGGCGCGAGGGCCTGAATGCGGTCGCTGCCGGTTTCGTCGGCCCGTCGGGCCAGCGTTATTCGGTGAATTGCGGCGGTGCGTCGCACCAGTGTCCGCCCGAATGGCTACAGGAACATGTCGTACCCGCACTGCACGAATGCATCGCGAAAATCACCCGCGAGATCGGCGGCGCGCCGGCCCGACGCATCGGCGTGTAATCGTTCCGTCATCGTGCCGACGCGTTCTGTAACGACCGTAACCCGTTGAAAGATAGACCGCTGGACTGTAACGGGGACGGCACGTAGGATCATGCCCATCGTCGCGCCGCATTCGCGGTGCGCACAGCTCTTTTCCCGCGCGGGTCGGGTGGGCACCGGACCGAGCCGGGTTGCCCCTCCCGGCACCGCTCGCCCATGCGCAGCCAAGAGCAGTCCGATTCCCGGCACGCCGCGCCGTCTTCCCGACAGAACACGATGGATAACGAACAAAATCCCACGCCCCCTTCGAAAGATCCCGCCTCTCCCGCCGCACGGCGCCCGCGCCGCACGCTGATGATCGGGACGCTCGCGGTCGTCGTCATCGGCGGCCTGCTGTGGTGGCACCCGTGGAATCGCACGTCGGCGGCCAAGCCGGGTGCCGGCAGCGCGGCCCAGGGTGCGAGCGGCGCCGGCGGCCATCGCGGCCGCGGCGGCCCCGCCGCGATGGCGAACGTTCCGCAGCCGGTGCAGGTGGCGACCGCGACGCAGGGCGAGATGCCGATCGTGCTGTCCACGCTCGGCACCGTGACGCCGCTCGCGAACGTGACGGTGAAGACGCAGTTGTCGGGCTATCTGCAGTCGGTGTCGTTCCAGGAAGGCCAGATCGTCAAGAAAGGCGACGTGCTCGCGCAGATCGACCCGCGCCCGTACCAAGTGTCGCTCGAGAACGCCGAAGGCACGTTCGCGCGCGACTCGGCACTGCTCGCGACGGCGCGCCTCGACCTGAAGCGCTACCAGACGCTGCTGTCGCAGGACTCGATCGCGTCGCAAACCGTCGATACGCAGAAATCGCTCGTCAAGCAATACGAAGGCGCGGTGAAGACCGACCAGGCCGCGATAGATTCCGCGAAGCTGAACCTTACGTATGCGCGCATCACAGCGCCCGTGTCGGGCCGCGTCGGCCTGCGTCAGGTCGACCCCGGCAACTACGTGACGCCGGGCGACAGCACCGGCATCGTCGTGATCACGCAGTTGCAGCCGATGAGCGTGATCTTCACGACATCGGAAGACAACCTGCCGCAGATCCTCAAGCAGGTGAACGCAGGCCAGAAACTGTCGGTCACCGCATACAACCGCAACAACACGGTGCCGCTCGAGACGGGCTCGCTCGCGACGCTCGACAACCAGATCGACACGAGCACGGGCACGGTCAAGCTGCGCGCGAACTTCGATAACAAGGAAGGCATGCTGTTCCCGAATCAGTTCGTGAACACCCGGCTGCTCGTCGACGTGATGCGCGATGCGACGATCGTGCCGACGTCCGCGGTGCTGACGGGTTCGATCGGCCAGTTCGTCTACGTCGTGAAACCCGACAACACGGTGACGGTGCGCAAGGTCAAGCCCGGCCCGGTCGACGGCGAGCGCACGAGCATCGTCAGCGGCATCGCGCTCGGCGAGCGCGTGGTGACCGACGGCTCCGACCGCCTGCGCGAAGGCGCGAAGATCTCGATCCCGGCCGACAAGCCGAAAGGCGCGTCGGGCGCGCGCGGCGCCGGCGCGGCGTCGGGTGCATCGGACGCCGGCGGCCATCGCGGCGGACACCAGCACGGCGCGTCGCAAGCAGCGGCCCGATAACGCGCGGGCCGCTCGATGAATCCATCCCGTCTCTTCATTCTCCGGCCGGTCGGCACCGCCCTCCTGATGGCGGCGATCATGCTGGCCGGCCTCGTCGCGCTGCGCTTCCTGCCGCTCGCCGCGCTGCCCGAGGTCGACTACCCGACGATCCAGGTCCAGACCTTCTACCCGGGCGCGAGCCCGGAGGTGATGACCTCGTCGGTCACCGCGCCGCTCGAACGGCAGTTCGGGCAGATGCCGTCGCTGAACCAGATGTCGTCGCAAAGCTCGGCCGGCGCGTCGGTGATCACGCTGCAGTTCTCGCTCGACCTGCCGCTCGACATCGCCGAGCAGGAAGTGCAGGCCGCGATCAACGCGGCCGGCAACCTGCTGCCGTCCGACCTCCCTGCCCCGCCGATCTACGCGAAGGTCAACCCGGCCGACGCGCCGGTGATCACGCTCGCCGTCAAGTCGAAGACGCTGCCGCTCACGCAGGTGCAGGATCTGGCCGATACGCGCCTCGCGATGAAGATCTCGCAGATCGCGGGCGTCGGCCTCGTCAGCCTGTCGGGCGGCAACCGCCCGGCCGTGCGGATCCAGGCGAACCCGACCGCACTCGCGCAGTACGGGATGAACCTCGACGACCTGCGCACGACGATCTCGAACCTGAACGTGAACACGCCGAAGGGCAACTTCGACGGCCCGACGCGCGCCTACACGATCAACGCGAACGACCAGCTCACGAGCGCCGACCAGTACAACAGCGCCGTCGTCGCGTACAAGAACGGCCGCCCGGTGATGCTCACCGACGTCGCGACGGTCGTCGCCGGCTCGGAGAACACCAAGCTCGGCGCGTGGGTGAATTCGGAGCCCGCGATCATCCTGAACGTGCAGCGCCAGCCCGGCGCGAACGTGATCCAGACGGTGGACGCGATCAAGGCGCAGTTGCCGAAGCTGCAGGAAACGCTGCCGGCCGCGCTCGACGTGCAGATCGTCACCGACCGCACGACGATGATCCGCGCGGCCGTGCGCGACGTGCAGTTCGAGCTGCTGCTCGCGGTCGGGCTGGTCGTGCTGGTGATGTACCTGTTCCTCGCGAACGTCTACGCGACGATCATCCCGAGCCTGTCGGTGCCGCTGTCGCTGATCGGCACGCTCGCGGTGATGTACCTGGCCGGCTTCTCGCTGAACAACCTGTCGCTGATGGCGCTCACCATCGCGACCGGCTTCGTCGTCGACGACGCGATCGTGATGATCGAGAACATCGCGCGCTACGTCGAGGAAGGCGAATCGGGGCTCGAGGCCGCGCTGAAGGGCTCGCGGCAGATCGGTTTCACGATCATCTCGCTGACGGTATCGCTGATCGCGGTGCTGATCCCGCTGCTGTTCATGGGCGACGTGGTCGGGCGCCTGTTCCACGAATTCGCGATCACGCTCGCGGTGACGATCGTGATCTCGGCGATCGTGTCGCTCACGCTCGTGCCGATGATGTGCGCGAAGCTGCTGCGCCATTCGCCGCCGCCGGAAAGCCACCGCTTCGAGGCGCGCGTGCACCAGACGATCGACTGGGTGATCGCGCGCTATGCGGTCGCGCTCGAATGGGTGCTGAACCGCCAGCGCTCGACGCTCGTCGTCGCGCTGCTGACGCTCGTGCTGACCGGCCTGCTTTACGTATACATACCGAAGGGCTTCTTCCCCGCGCAGGACACCGGCGTGATCCAGGCGATCACGCAGGCGCCGCAGTCGATTTCGTACGGCGCGATGGCCGAACGCCAGCAGGCGCTCGCGGCCGAGATCCTGAAGGATCCGAACGTCGAAAGCCTCACGTCGTTCATCGGCGTCGACGGCAGCAACATCACGCTGAACAGCGGCCGGATGCTGATCAACCTGAAGGCGCGCGACGAGCGCTCCGAGACGGCGGCGCAGATCATCCGCGACCTGCAGCACCGCGTCGCGAACATCACGGGCATTTCGCTCTTCATGCAGTCGGTGCAGGACCTGACGATCGACTCGACCGTCAGCCCGACGCAGTACCAGTTCATGCTGACGAGCCCGAATTCGGACGAGTTCGCGACCTGGGTGCCGAAGCTCGTCGCGCGGCTGCAGCAGGAGCCGTCGCTCGCCGACGTCGCGACCGACCTGCAGAGCAACGGCCAGTCCGTCTACATCGAAATCGACCGCGCGAGCGCCGCGCGCTTCGGCATCACGCCGGCGACCGTCGACAACGCGCTGTACGACGCGTTCGGCCAGCGCATCGTGTCGACCATCTTCACGCAGTCGAACCAGTACCGCGTGATTCTCGAGTCCGAACCGAAGGAGCAGCACTACGCGAAATCGCTGAACGACATCTACCTGCCGTCGGCCGGCGGCGGCCAGGTGCCGCTGTCGTCGATCGCGTCGTTCCACGAGCGGCCGTCGCCGCTGCTGGTCGCGCACCTGTCGCAGTTCCCGTCGACGACGATCTCGTTCAACCTCGCGCCCGGCGCGTCGCTCGGCGAGGCCGTCAAGGCGATCGAGGCCGCCGAGAAGGACATCGCGCTGCCCGCGTCGTTCCAGACGCGCTTCCAGGGCGCGGCACTCGCGTTCCAGGCATCGCTGTCGAACCAGGTTTTCCTGATCCTCGCGGCGATCATCACGATGTACATCGTGCTCGGCGTGCTGTACGAAAGCTACATCCACCCGATCACGATCCTGTCGACGCTGCCGTCGGCCGGCGTCGGCGCGCTGCTCGCGCTGATGATCACCGGGCACGACCTCGACATCATCGGGATCATCGGCATCGTGCTGCTGATCGGCATCGTGAAGAAGAACGCGATCATGATGATCGACTTCGCGCTCGACGCCGAACGCAACGAAGGCAAGCCGGCGCGCGAGGCGATCTTCCAGGCGTGCCTGCTGCGCTTCCGGCCGATCCTGATGACCACGCTCGCCGCGCTGCTCGGCGCGGTGCCGCTGATCGTCGGCTCCGGCGCGGGCTCCGAACTGCGCCAGCCGCTCGGGATCGCGATCGCCGGCGGCCTGATCGTGTCGCAGGTGCTGACGCTGTTCACGACGCCCGTGATCTACCTCGGCTTCGACTCGCTCGCGCGCCGCGTGCGCGGCTGGTTCGAACGCCATAGCCCCGCTGCCGGCACGCGCACGGATGCGTAAGCCATGAACCTGTCGCGCCCCTTCATCACCCGCCCCGTCGCGACGACGCTGCTCGCGCTCGGCGTCGCGCTCGCGGGCCTGTTCGCGTTCATCAAGCTGCCGGTGTCGCCGTTGCCGCAGGTCGACTTCCCGACCATCTCGGTGCAAGCGTCGCTGCCCGGCGCGAGCCCCGAGACCGTCGCGACCAGCGTGACGAGCCCGCTCGAGCGGCACCTCGGCTCGATCGCCGACGTGTCCGAAATGACGTCGACGAGCACGGTCGGCAACGCGCGGATCATCCTGCAGTTCGGCCTGAACCGCGACATCGACGGCGCCGCGCGCGACGTGCAGGCCGCGATCAACGCGGCGCGCGCCGACCTGCCCGCCGCGCTGAAGAGCAACCCGACCTACCGCAAGGTCAACCCGGCCGATTCGCCGATCATGGTCGTGTCGCTCACGTCCGAAACCTCGTCGCCGGCGAAGCTGTACGACGCGGCGTCGACGGTGCTGCAGCAGTCGCTGTCGCAGATCGACGGGATCGGCCAGGTGTCGGTGAGCGGTTCCGCCAACCCGGCCGTGCGCGTCGAGCTCGAACCGCAGGCGCTGTTCCACTACGGGATCGGCCTCGAGGACGTGCGTGCGGCGCTCGCGTCCGCGAACGCGAACGCCCCGAAGGGCGCGATCGAATTCGGCCCGCAGCGCTACCAGCTCTATACGAACGACCAGGCCTCCGACGCGTCGCAATACCGCGACCTCGTCGTCGCGTACCGCAACGGCTCGGCCGTGCGGCTGTCCGACCTGTCCGACGTCGTCGATTCGGTCGAGGACCTGCGCAACCTGGGCCTCGCGAACGGCCAGCGAGCGGTGCTCGTGATCCTGTACCGCTCGCCCGGCGCGAACATCATCGAGACGATCGACCGCGTGCACGCGGCGCTGCCGCGGCTCACCGCGTCGCTGCCGGCCGACATCACGGTCACGCCCGTGCTCGACCGGTCGACGACGATCCGCGCGTCGCTGAAGGACACCGAGCACACGCTGCTGATCGCGGTCAGCCTCGTCGTGATGGTCGTGTTCCTGTTCCTGCGCAACTGGCGCGCGACGCTGATCCCGAGCGTCGCGGTGCCGATCTCGATCATCGGCACGTTCGGCGCGATGTACCTGCTCGGCTTCTCGATCGACAACCTGTCGCTGATGGCGCTGATCGTCGCGACCGGCTTCGTCGTCGACGATGCGATCGTCGTGCTCGAGAACATCTCGCGGCACATCGAGAACGGCAAATCTCGGATGCAGGCCGCGTTCGACGGCGCGCGCGAGGTCGGTTTCACGGTGCTGTCGATGAGCATTTCGCTCGTCGCCGTGTTCCTGCCGATCCTGCTGATGGGCGGCATCGTCGGGCGCCTGTTCCGCGAGTTCGCGCTGACGCTGTCGCTCGCGATCGCCGTGTCGCTCGCGGTGTCGCTGACCGTCACGCCGATGATGTGCGCGCGCCTCTTGCCCGAGTCGCACGACCCGCGAAGCGAAGGCCGCTTCGGGCGCTTCCTCGAGCGCGGCTTCACGCGCATGCAGCGCGGCTACGAGCGCTCGCTGTCGTGGGCGCTGCGCCGGCCGCTGCTGATCCTGATGACCCTGTTTGCAACGATCGGGCTGAACGTCTACCTGTACATCGTCGTGCCGAAGGGCTTCTTCCCGCAGCAGGACACCGGGCTGATGATCGGCGGCATCCAGGCCGACCAGTCGACGTCGTTCCAGGCGATGAAGCTGAAGTTCTCCGAAATGATGCGGATCGTGCAGAGCAATCCGAACGTGAAGAGCGTCGCGGGCTTCACCGGCGGCACGCAGACCAACTCGGGCTTCATGTTCGTCACGCTGAAGGACCGCACCGAGCGCAAGCTGTCGGCCGACCAGGTGATCCAGCAACTGCGCCCGCCGCTGGCGGACGTCGCGGGCGCGCGCACGTTCCTGCAGGCCGCGCAGGACATCCGCGTCGGCGGCCGGCAGAGCAACGCGCAGTACCAGTTCACGCTGCTCGGCGATTCGAGCGCCGACCTGTACAAGTGGGGGCCGATCCTGACCGAGGCGCTGCAAAAGCGCCCCGAGCTGACCGACGTGAACTCCGACCAGCAGCAAGGCGGCCTCGAGGCGATGGTGACGATCGATCGCGCGACGGCCGCGCGGTTCGGCATCAAGCCCGCGCAGATCGACAACACGCTGTACGACGCGTTCGGCCAGCGCCAGGTCTCGACGATCTACAACCCGCTGAACCAGTACCACGTCGTGATGGAAGTCGCGCCGAAATACTGGCAGAGCCCCGAGATGCTGAACCAGGTATGGATCAGCACGTCGGGCGGCAGCGCGAACGGCTCGCAGACCACCAACGCGGCGGCCGGCACCTACGTCGCGACGTCGGCCGGCACGTCGAGCGCCGGCACGGCCGCGCAGAGCGCCGCGGCGATCGCGTCCGATTCCGCGCGCAACCAGGCGCTCAACTCGATCGCGGCCAGCGGCAAGTCGAGCGCGTCGTCGGGCGCATCGGTATCGACGTCGAAGTCGACGATGATCCCGCTGTCGGCGATCGCGACGTTCGGGCCGAGCACGACGCCGCTGTCGGTCAACCACCAAGGGCTGTTCGTCGCGACGACGATCTCGTTCAACCTGCCGCCGGGCGTGTCGCTGTCGCAGGCGACGCAGGTGATCTACCAGACGATGGCGCAGGTCGGCGTCCCGCCGACGATCGTCGGCAGCTTCCAGGGCACCGCGCAGGCGTTCCAGCAGTCGATGAACGACCAGCCGATCCTGATCCTCGCCGCGCTGCTGGCCGTCTATATCGTGCTCGGGATCCTGTACGAGAGCTACATCCACCCGATCACGATCCTGTCGACGCTGCCGTCGGCCGGCGTCGGCGCGCTGCTCGCGCTGCTGCTGTTCAAGACCGAGTTCAGCATCATCGCGCTGATCGGCGTGATCCTGCTGATCGGCATCGTGAAGAAGAACGCGATCATGATGGTCGATTTCGCAATCGACCAGACGCGCAACAACCGGAAGTCGTCGTTCGACGCGATCCACGAGGCGTGCCTGCTGCGCTTCCGCCCGATCATGATGACGACGATGGCGGCACTGCTCGGCGCGCTGCCGCTCGCGTTCGGCAGCGGCGACGGCGCCGAGCTGCGCGCGCCGCTCGGGATCGCGATCGCCGGCGGCCTGGTCGTGTCGCAGGTGCTGACGCTCTATACGACGCCGGTCGTCTATCTGTACATGGACCGGCTGCGCGTGTGGGCCGAGAAGCGGCGCAACCGCCGGAATCCGGGCGGGCCGGCGGTCGCCGGGGAGTGACGGCAGCGGCTGCCCGTCAGGCGGCCGCTTTCCGCGCTTGAACACCGGTGGCGATCGGCTATCGTGTTTCCATGCCCACCGCGGCGCCCTTCACGGGAACACGCCATGAACGTCCAGTTGAACCACACGATCGTCTGGTGCCGAGACAAGCACGCGTCGAGCCGCTTCCTCACCGAGCTTCTGGAACTGCCGCCGCCGACGCCGTTCGGCGCGATGCTGGTCGTCGCGCTCGACAACGGCGTGTCGCTCGATTTTTACGAAAAGACGGGGGAGATCGCGGCGCAGCATTACGCGTTCCTGACCGACGAAGCCGGCTTCGACCGCGTGTTCGCGCGCATTCGCGAGCGCGGGCTGCCGCACTGGGCCGATCCGGCAAAGCGGCAACCCGGCGACATCTACCGCCACAACGGCGGCCGCGGCGTGTATTTCGACGATCCGGACGGCCATTTCCTCGAAGTGATGACGCGGCCGTATGTGCTGAACGGTTAGCTCGGCAGGCCGGCCGGCGTTGCGCCGGCCGGTATTGCGCGGGCCGGGTGCCGTCCTGTTTCGGACGATCCCGGCCCGGCTGCGGTTTATTTACTCGGTAGCCGCCGTCTTGCGCGGACGACGCGCGCGCGGCGCCGCCTTGCGGGCCGGCTTCTTCGACTTGGCAGCGGCCGGTGCTTCGGCAGCCGATTCGACCGGCGCGGCGTCATGCGACGGCTGCGCCGCGGCAACCTCGCCGCCGAAATCGCCGGCCGCCGGCTCGGCGTGCGTCACCGCGGCGTGCCGGTCGTCGCCCTGCCCCGCATCGCGATGTGCGTCGTCGGCATGCTTGCCGTGCGCGTGCTTGTCGCCACCGTGCTGCGCCGCGCCATGCGCGGCATCGTCCGGCTTCCCGGCCTCGTGACGGCCGGCGCTCTTCGCGGCGGCGGTTTTCTTCGCGCCGGTCTTCTTCGCCGCACTCTTGCGTGCGCGCTTGCGGCCGTCCTTCGCGTCGCCGTGCGCGTCGGCCGCATCGGCCGTGACGGCAGGCGCGACCGCCGCTGCGTCGGCGACTTCGGCAACGACCGCCTCCTGCGCTTCGACCTGCACGCTTTCGTGCACGACCGCTTCCGCCCGCTGCCCGCGACGTCGCGATTCGCGCCCGGCCCGCGCCGGCTCCGCCGCGCGCGGGCTGTGGTGCGCCGCGGCACCTTCACCGCCCGCCGCGACATGCTCCGCGGCCGCCGGCTGGCGTGCCCGCGACACGAACGCACCCGACTTGTCGTCGCGCCCCACTTCGAGCAGGCCGCGCGCCTGCGCCTCGTCGAGCAGGTTGCCGAACGCGCGGAACCCGTAGTACGACTCGTTGAAATCCGGCTTGCGGCGCTTGATCGCGCTCTTGAGCACCGACGCCCAGATCTTGCCGACGTCGTCGCGCTCCGACGCGAGCGCGTCGAACGTCTCGACCGCCAGCGCGATCGCCTCGGCCTTGCGCGCGTCCATGTCGTGCTTGCGCGACGGCTCGTCGGGCCGCTTCGCGCCGCCGTTACCGGCGCGCTGCTGTTGTTCGCGCTTCGCGAGCGTGCGCTGCTGCTCGCGCACCAGATCGTCGTAGAAGATGAATTCGTCGCAGTTCGCGACCAGCAGGTCCGACGTCGATTTCTTCACGCCGACGCCGATCACCTTCTTCGCGTTCTCGCGCAGCTTCGACACGAGCGGCGAAAAGTCCGAGTCGCCGCTGATGATCACGAACGTATCGACGTGCGACTTCGTGTAGCAGAGATCGAGCGCGTCCACGACGAGCCGGATGTCGGCCGAATTCTTGCCCGACTGGCGCACGTGCGGAATCTCGATCAGCTCGAAGCTCGCCTCGTGCATCGACGCCTTGAAGCCCTTGTAGCGATCCCAGTCGCAATAGGCCTTCTTCACGACGATGCTGCCCTTCAGCAGCAAGCGCTCCAGCACGGGCTGGATGTCGAATTTCTCGTACTTCGCGTCGCGCACGCCGAGCGCGACGTTCTCGAAGTCGCAGAACACGGCCATGCTGACGTTGTCCAGGGGTAATGCCATGTGTACTCCAACCGGTTGGCCGACGCGTTATGGGACGTAGCGTCGAAAAATGCATCGCGCACATGATAGCCGGTCGGCGCGTCATTCCCGAATCCGGGTGAATGAATGACCGCCCGAACGTGCGCCGTGTCGCCGGGAGACCGCGTATCCGCACCGGAAGCCCGCGCCGGTACGCCCCTTATTACCTGTGCGCCGCCACCGCGATTCGACATTACACTTGAGTTATCGGTCGTCCGTCCCTATCTGGGAGGATGACGCATCGAGCAAGGAGCGGTTTCATGACGACGAAGGTACTGCTGATTGGCGCGACCGGCCGCACCGGCCAGGCCTGCGCGGATCTGCTGCTCAAGCAGCCGGAATTCGAGGTGACGGCGCTGGTGCGCCGGCAAGGCTATGCGCTGCCGGGCGCGAAGGTCGTCGAGGCCGATCTGACGGACGATTTCTCGCACGCATTCCAGGGCATCACGCACGTGATCTATACGGCCGGCTCGGCCGAATCGGAAGGCGCGGCCGAAGAGGAGCAGATCGACCGCGACGCGGTCGCCCGCGCGGCCGAGTATGCGCTGGCGTACAACGTGCAGAAGCTCGTCGTGATCAGCTCGCTGTCCGCGTACTGGCCCGAGCAGAGCCCCGACGCGCTGCGCCACTATTCGCAGATGAAGCGCGAAGGCGACGAGCGCGTGATCGCATCCGGCGTCGACTACGTGATCCTGCGCCCCGGCCCGCTCACGGACACGCCGGGCATCGGCAAGATCGCGCTGACCGAGGAGCGCGTCGAGCCCGCGCCGCCGGTATCGCGCCAGGATGTCGCGTGGGCCGCGATCGAGGCGATCAAGCTCGGCATCTCGCGCAAGATCGTCGGCTTCGTCGGCGGCGGCGTGCCGATCGAGCAGGCATTGCGCGCATAACGCGGCTCCACGCGCGCCGCCTCGCGAGGCGGCGCGTTTTCCCGCGCCCGCGGCCCGCACGACGGGCCGCTTACGCGTGGGCTGCCGCCTACTGCTTCGGATGCGCGTCGGCCCACGCCTTCACGGCGGCCAGCGTGTTCTCGACGTGCTTGTCGGGCGACAGGCTCGTGTATTCGTACAGAATCTTCCCTTCTGGCGAAATCACGTAGGACACGCGGTTCGCGCGGTCGAGCGCCGGCAGCTTCGCGTCGTATTCACGGATGATCTTCGCGTCCGGATCGGCCGCGACCGGGAACTTGCTCCGGCACTCGCTCACCGAGAATTTCGTCAGCGTGTCGATATTGTCTGCCGATACGCCGATCACCGTCGCGCCATAAGCCTTGTAACGGTCGACCGCATCCGCGAACGCATGCGCCTCGATCGTGCAGCCCTTCGTGAACGCGGCCGGGTAGAAATACAGCACGACCGGCCCATGCTTCAGCGCATCGGCGAGCGAGTACGTGTAAGTCTTGCCGCCCAGCGACGCCTGCGTCGTGAAGTCCGGCGCCGCGGCGCCCGGCTTCAGTTGCGCCTGTGCCATCAGCGCATGGCCGGCCACCAGCGCCGCCGCGGCGCCCAGCAACAGTTTTCGCTTCATCTGCGTCCTCATTTCTTATAAAGTCAGCCTCGATGTAGGCCACGTTGGCGTTCGCCTGTCGAACGCACGTGCATGATCCGGTCCAGCGGCAGCACCATCCGCGCCCGGCCCGTTAAAGATTCCGCACAGTCTGCCGTTATTCCTTCCGGACAACCGGTTCCAGCCCTTCACGTCAGCGAGAAACATGGAAGCCAACAGGAAACAGACGTCACGCAAGGGCTCCTGGCGCAGCGCCTTGCATACGCTGCGCCGCTTCGCCTGGTCGGGCGGCGCGCTGATGCCCGCGCGCGCCGGCGCGCCGCGGCGCGACGACTCCGTGCGCAACTGGCTGGAACAGACGGTCGGCACGGTGGATTTCCTCGCCCATGTCGACCGCGAGTTGCGCTTTCTGTACGTGTCCGACGCGAGCCTGCGCTTCATCGGCTACCACCGCGACTACCTGCACACGCTGACGCTGCGCGACCTGATCGCCGAACAGGATACCGCGGCGCTCGAAGGCCTGCTTGCGCGCGCCGCGCATTCGGGCCAGGTCGAGAAGGCGACGATGTGCATCGTCAAGTCGCTGACCTATCCGCTCGACGTCGAGATCCGCGCGTTCAAGAGCCGTCACCTCGGGGTCGACGGCTTCGCGATCGCGGCGTTCGACGTGTCGTCGTGGCGCGCGCTCGAGGCGCGCCTCACGTACGAAATGCACCACGATCCGATGACGGGGCTCGACAACCTGTCCGCGCTCGTGCCCGCGCTGATGCGCGCGCAGCAGACCGCCGACGAGGACGGCACCTGCGCGGCGCTGCTGCTGCTCGACCTCGACGACTACCAGCGGATCAACCGCGCGCTCGGCTACGACGCGGGCGACACGCTGCTGCGCGAAACCGCGCAGCGGCTGAAGGCACTCGTCACGCCGAACGAACGGCTCGCGCGCGTCGCAAGCGACAAGTTCGCGATCGTGCTCGGCGCGCCGGACCGCGCGCAGGCGAGCCATGCCGCCGACGCGCTCGCGCGCCGGCTGCAGGCCGCGGTGCGCGAACCCTACGTGTACCAGGGGCAGACGGTGCATTTGTCCGCCAGCATCGGCATCGCGCTCTATCCGGACGAGCGTGCCGCGCCGCATCGCGCGCAGCACCACAGCCCGCTGCTGCGCCGCGCCGATCACGCACTCGCGCAGGCGAAGGCATCGGGCGGCAACGCGCTCGCGTTCCATGCGCCTGTCGACGATCCGGCCGACGCCGAACGGCTGAAGCTCGAAGCCGATCTGTACGACGGCGTGCGCAACGGCGAGTTTTCGCTCCATTTCCAGCCGATCACGCACAGCCAGTCGTGCGCGGTGGTCGGCGTCGAGGCGCTGATCCGCTGGCGCCATCCGGTGCACGGCCTCGTGCCGCCGGCGACCTTCATTCCGCTCGCCGAATCGATCGGCCTGATCAACTATCTCGGCAACTGGGTGCTCAAGGCCGCGTGCATGCAGCTCGTTGCGTGGGACCGTCAGGGGCTCGCGCTGCAGTACGTGGCGGTCAACGTGTCGCCGCAGCAGTTCCGCGACCCGCGCTTCACGCAGAGCGTGCGCGAGGCGATCGCGCTGACGGGCATCGACCCGCGCCGCATCGTGCTCGAAATCACCGAAAGCCTGCTGATGCACGACCCCGCGCATGCGAAGGGGCTGCTCGAGGAGCTGACCGATCTCGGCATCCGTTTCGCGATCGACGATTTCGGCACCGGCTATTCGAGCCTCGCGTACCTGCAGCGCTTCCCGCTTGCGAAGCTGAAGATCGACCGCAGCTTCGTCGAGAACCTGCTGACGTCGCGCAACGACCGCGCGATCGTGTCGGCGGTGGTCGGCCTCGCGCAGACGCTCGATCTCGAGCTCGTCGCCGAAGGCGTCGAGACCGAGGCGCAGCGCGAACTGCTGACGGAGATGGGCTGCAATCACATCCAGGGCTGGCTCGTCTGCCAGGCGCTGCCGTCCGAGGAACTCGCACGGCGCTTCGAGGCGCAGCAACTGCACCTGCACGCCGCCGCCTGACACGCGCGGCGAACCGGACAGATCCGTATGTCAACCACCGAATACCTGCCCCGCACCGCGTTGCTCGACAAGCTGTGGGCCCGGATGAACGAACGGGGCGACTTCCCGCTGCTGTCGGAATCGCTGCGCGCGACGATGGCCGCGATGAAGAACGACGACCTCGACTTCACAGCGCTCGTGCGCGTCGTGCTGTCGGATTTCGCGCTCACGCAGAAAGTGCTGCGGCTCGCGAACTCCGCGATGTACATGGCGTTCGGCGGCAACATCACGACCGTCACCCGCGCGCTGATGGTGCTCGGCCTCGACGCGGTCGGCCATCTCGTCGTCGGGCTGAAGCTCGTCGACCATTTCCACCACAGCACGCCGCGACGCATCGACGCGAAGCTCGAACTGAACCGCGCGCTGCTGTCCGGCTGCGTCGCGCGCAAGCTGACCGAGCACGCCGAGCTGCGCGGCGGCGAGGAAGCCGTCGTCTGCACGCTGATGCGCCAGGTCGGCAAGCTGCTGGTGGTCTGCTATCTCGACAGCGAATGGGACCGGATCCGCCGGCGCACGGCCGAACTGAACGGCGACGAAGCGGCCGCGTGCATCGACGTGCTCGGCGTCGGCTTCGACGAGATCGGGCTCGAAGCGGCCGCGCGCTGGCGGCTGCCCGACGTGATTCGCGCAGGGATGGCCAACGACGATCACGCGGCCCACGCCGACGCGTTCGACGACGAATACGACGACGACCGCAACGCGAGCCATGCCGCCGACGACGGCCCGGCCGACCGCGTACGCTGGCTGCGCGCGGTGAGCCGCTGCTCGACCGAGGTCGCGAGCGCGCTCGTGATGCCCGCGAGCCCGCAGCGCGACGCGCGCATTGCGACGCTCGCGCAGCACTACGGCACGGAGCTCGACATGGAGTCCGACGCGCTAGTCGAGATCGCCGAGCTACTCGCGCGCGAGGAAGCGAGCGACACCGTGATGCGCGAGATCGTCGAGCTGCGCGCGAACGCCGATGCGATCGCGCGCGCGCAGGCCGAGCCCGAGGCATGCCTCGAAGCCGGCCTCGCGGACCTGCGCGCGCTGCCGTCCGAGCATGTGCTGACGCCGGTGCTCGCGCTCGCGTCGGAAAGCCTGCTGGCCGGCCTCGCGTTCACGCGCACCGTGATGTTCGTGCGTCACGACGACGGCACGTTCGCCGCGCGCCTCGGCTTCGGCCCCGGCGTCGATACGGCGCTCGACAGGCTGCGCTTCGACGAACGCTTCGAGCCGGACGTGTTTCATCTCGCGATCACGAATTCGGTCGGCATCTTCATCGAGCAGGCGCAGGAACCGAAGATGCTCAAGCGCCTGCCCGCGTGGTATCTGGACGCGTTCGACGACACGCGCGCGTTCGTGCTGCTGCCCGTGCGGGTCGGCACGACGACCGTCGCGCTGCTGTACGGCGACTGGGCAGGTGCGCAGCCCGCGCGCAAGATCGCGCAGCAGGAGATGAGCGTGCTCAACGAGCTCGCGCGCGAACTGGGCCGGTTCTTTCCCGCGTAGCGCGGCCAGCGGCGGCCTGCCCGCGTCGTTTCCTGCCTCCCGAACGCAAACCGGCCGCATGAGCGGCCGGTTTGCTTGCATCGTGCGATCGAACGAAACGCTTATTTGAGCGTCACGGGCACGCTGAAGTACTTCTTCGCGAGGTTGTCGATCGTGCCGTCGGCCTTCAGGTCCTTCAGCGCCTGATCGAGCGCGGTCTTCAGCGCCGCGTCGTTCTTGCGCAGGCCGAAGCCGACGCCCGAGCCGAGGATCTCGGTGTCGCTGACCGTGCCGCCCGCGAACGCGAAGCCCTGGCCTTGCGGCTTGGTCAGGAAGCCCTTCGAACCGGCTTCCGAATCCTGGAACGTCGCGTCGAGACGGCCCGACTTCAGGTCGGCATAGGCCAGGTCCTGCGTCTGGTACGGCACGACCTCGACGCCGGCCGGCGCCCACTTCTTCTTCGCGTACGCTTCCTGGATCGTGCCCTGCAGCACGCCGACGCGCTTGCCCTTCAGCGATTGCGGGGTCGGCAGCAGGCCGCTGCCCTGCTTTGCGATCAGCTGGTTCGGAATCGTGTAGATCGGATCGGTGAACGCGATCGCGTGCTTGCGCTGGTCGGTGATCGTCATGTCCGAGTTGATCGCGTCGAACTTGCGCGCCTGCAGCGCGGGGATCAGGCCGTCGAAGTCGTTCTCGACCCACACGCACTTCGTCTTCAGCTTCGCGCACACCGCGTTGCCGATATCGATGTCGAAGCCGGTCAGCTTGCCGTCGGGCGTCTTGTATTCGAACGGTGCGTACGAGGCCTCGACGCCGAACCGGATCTCCTTCAGATCCGCGGCAAACGCGCTGCCTGCCGCCGCCACCGATGCCGCCACCACCGCGTGCGCGGCCACTTTACGCCAATCCAACTTCATCAGGTGCTCTCCTCGATACTCGAATGTTCCGGAACTACGGGCGCTTGCATCATTGCAGGGCCGGATGGCCGCGACAATGTCGATGCCGCGCCGTGATGCGGCGCAACAGCCGCAAGGCCGCGATTGTACCAATCCGCGCGGCCCGATATGGCAAAGCGGCCGCCCGCGCGCGATGCTGCGGTGCGTGCGCGGCGCCGGCCGTGTCGGCAGCCGAACTTGCAAGACGATGTCGCAAATATGCAAGGCCGCGTGCCGTCGCGGCCGCGCAATCGGTCGGGACACGCGCTCAGACAAGTGCCGCGAGCGTCTCGCGCGTCGTGTCGACGACGAGCAGTCCCGCGCGCAGGCCCGGCTTCACGGTCGGGTTCGGAAACACGATCCGTTCCTCGTCGTGCGTCACCGTGTAGCGGTAGTCGCCGTCCTGCGCGAGCACCGTGCCGCGCGCGAACGCGGTGAAGTTCGCGACGTCGGCCGCGACGAACAGCTCGAGCGCGTCGCTCTGCTTCGTGATCTGGTCGATCACGGTGAATACACGCGGCAACTCGGCCCCGGCGTCGCTCCGCGCACCCGATACGAGTCGACGCACGGCCAGGTCGGCCGGCGCGAAGCGCGTCAGGTCGTTCTGGCCGAACGGCCGCACCTTGCCGAGTTCCAGTGTGCATGCGAGCGCGCCACAGTGCTCGGCCGTGAAATGCGAATACGTGTTGCCCTTCGCCGTATGCAGCAGCACGGCCGCGATGCGCGCGTCGCCGAGCCATTCGACCATCGTGCGCGTCGGCGGCGTGCCGGTATGCGGCAGCAGCGCGAACTGTTCGAACACCGACGCGCGGATGGCCGTATGCATGTCGATGTGCCAGCGCACGCCGCCCGCCGGCGCCGCCGCGAAGAACGCGGCAGCCGCCGCTTCGAGCCGCGCGGCGCGCGGCGCTTCGCGGCTCGCGGGCACCTGCGCGTGACGGCCGCTGAACAGGCGGTTCAGGTCGTCGTCGAGATAACGCTCGCCGGCACGCATCGCCGGCACGTTGCCGAGCACGACCAGCAGCCGGCACGCGAGCGGCAGCGCGCCCGATGCGAGATCCCGCACGAGCATCGACAGCAGCTCGATCGGCGCCGTCTCGTCGCCGTGCACACCCGCCGATACCAGCACGCTCGCGCGCGCCGCACCGTCAGCCGCGGCCGGTTCGAGCGCGAGCAGCCCGTCGCCGAGCCATTGCCAGCGGACTGCCCCGCCCGCGCAGGCGCCGTCCGTCGCGGCCGGCACGGTGCCGGCCAACGTGAACGCGAGAAAGTCGTCGAGCGGCGCGGCGGCGGACATCGGTGCGTCAGCGCTGGAAGTCATACAGCGACCCGACGCGCAGGATCTGCGTGAGCTCGTCGAGCGCCGTGCGCGATTCGTCGAGCAGCGCCGGATCGGCGAGGTCTTCCGGTGCGAGGCGATCGCGATAGTGCTTGTCGATCCACGCGTCGAGCGACGCGAACAGCGTGTCGTCGATCCATACGTTCGACGTGACCGCCGCGCGCTCCGCCTCGTTCAGTACGACGCGCAGGCGCAGGCACGCGGGGCCGCCGCCGTTCTTCATGCTTTCGCGCAGGTCGAACACGAGCACGTCGTGAATCGGGCCGTTGCCGGCCGCGAGACGGTCGAGATAGGCCGCGACGTTCGCGTTCTCGCGGCATTCCTGCGGCACGACGAGCACTTGCGAGCCGTCCGCGCGCGACAGCAGCTGGCTGTTGAACAGATACGACGTCACCGCGTCGTTCACGCTCACGGCCGCGTCGGGCACCTCGATCACGTTCAGGCGCGCGCCGCGTGCGTCGAGCGCGGCGGTCAGCGTGTCGTAGATCGCCTGCTTGTTGACGAATGCGCGCTCGTGCGTGAACAGCGTGTCGCGGTTGCCGACCGAGATCACGTCGTTGTGGAACACGCCGGCATCGATCACGTCCGGATCCTGCTGCGCATAGACCGTCGCTTCTTCGGCGAGCCCGTGGCGATGCGCGACCGCGCGGCTCGCCTCGAAGGTCTGGCGTGCCGGGAAGCGCTTCGGCTCGGGGCCGCGGCGGTATTCCGCACGGCCGTACACGAAGAACTCGATGCCCGGCTTGCCGTATTCGGCGCAAAAGCGCGTGTGGTTCGCCGCGCCTTCGTCGCCGAGCGCCGGCGTGCCCGTCAGCGCTTCGTGCACCGCGAAGTGCGCGGGATCGGCGAACAGCGTCGACAGCGTGCGGCGCGTCGCGTCGTGCTCGATCGCGCGATGCAGCTTGCTGCACAGGTTCGCCGGCGTGAAGTGCACGCGGCCGTCGCTCGTGTCGGCCGACGGGCTGACGGTGGCCGCGTTCGCGGTCCACATCGCCGACGCCGAGCTCGCCGCCGCGAGCAGCTCGGGCGCCTGCTTCGCGGCCTTCGCGATCACGTCCGCGTCCTTGCCCGAGAAGCCGAGCTCGCGCAGCAGGCGCAGCGACGGCCGCTCCTGCGGCGGCAGCACGCCCTGCGCGAAACCGAGATCCGCGAGCTGCTTCATCTTGCGCAGCCCCTGCTTCGCGGCGGCCTTCGGGTTCGCGGCCGACTTCTCGTTGTTGAGCGACGCCACGTTGCCGAACGACAGCCCGGCGTAGTTGTGGGTCGGGCCGACGAGCCCGTCGAAATTGGCTTCTTGTGCGTTCATCGTCGTTCCCTCGATCAGAAATGCAGGCCCGGCGACAGGCTCGCGGGCAAAGTCAGTTGCGTGCTTTCCACCGACGCCATCGGATACGCGCAATAGTCGGCCGCGTAATATGCGCTCGGACGATGGTTGCCCGACCGGCCCGTGCCGCCGAACGGCGCGGCGGACGATGCGCCGTTGGTCGGCCGGTTCCAGTTGACGATCCCGGCGCGGATCGTGCGGCGGAAGTGCTCCCAGGCACGCACGTCGTCGGCGAGCAGGCCGGCGGACAGGCCGAACGCCGTGTCGTTCGCGCGCTCGATCGCTTCGTCGAACGTCGCGTAGCGGGCGATTTGCGCGAGCGGGCCGAAATGCTCTTCGTCGGGCAGGTTCGCCACGCCCGTCACGTCGACGATCGCCGCGTTCACGAAACCGAGACGCGGATCGCGCTGCGTCATCGCGACGATCGGCTTCGCGCCCTGCTCGATCAGGCGCGACTGCGCGTCGACGAGCTTCGCCGCCGCGCGCGCCGAGATCACCGCGCCCATGAACGGCTGCGGATCGGCATCGAACACGTCGGCCGTGATCTTCGACGTGACGTCGGCGAAGCGCGCGAGGAAGCGATCGCCGAACGCGCCCTGAGGCACGAAGATGCGGCGCGCGCACGTGCAGCGCTGGCCGGCCGACAGGAATGCCGACTGGATCGTGTGATGCACGGCCGCATCGATGTCCTCGACTTCGCCGATCACGAGCGGGTTGTTGCCGCCCATCTCGAGCGCGAGCACGATTTCCGGACGGCCGCCGAACTGCCGGTGCAGCAGCGTGCCGGTATCCGAGCTGCCCGTGAAGAACAGCCCGTCGATCTGCCGATGGTTCGCGAGCGCGATGCCCGTGTCCTTCTCGCCCTGCACGAGGTTCAGCACGCCGGCCGGCAGCCCGGCTTCCGTCCACACCTCGACCGTCGCGCGTGCGACGCCCGGTGCAAGCTCCGACGGCTTGAACACGACCGTGTTGCCGGCAATCAGCGCGGGCACGATATGGCCGTTCGGCAAGTGGCCGGGGAAGTTGTACGGGCCAAACACCGCGACGACGCCGTGCGGGCGGTGGCGCAGCACCGCGACGCCGTCGGCCATGTCCTGGCGCTTCTCGCCCGTGCGTTCCTGGTATGCCTGGATCGAGATGCCGACCTTCGCGGCCATCGACGCGACTTCGGTGCGCGCTTCCCACAGCGGCTTGCCCGTCTCGCGGCCGATCGCGGTTGCGATCGCTTCCTTGCGTTCGTTGAGCAATGCCGCGAAGCGCTTCACGATCGCGCAGCGCGATTCGAAGTCGAGCGCCGACCAGCCGGCGAACGCGCGGCGCGCGCTCGCGACCGCGCGGTCGACGTCGGCCGCCGATGCGCTGTCGCCCTGCCATGCGATCTCGTCGGTGCCCGGGTTGCGCGAAGCGAAGACGGGGCCCGAGCCTGCGACCCAGGCGCCGTCGATGAAGAGTTCCGTCATGATTCGTTTATCCCTGTTTGACTTTGAGCGGCAGCACGCGGACCGGATCGCCGGCCTTCACGTCGAGCGCGACGGCATCGTCGGCCGACAGCACGAACGAGCCGTTCGCGACCACGCCCGGCGCGACGCCGACGCGGAAATCGGTGAGCGACGTATTCGATACGAGCGACGTCGGCGGATGGTCGCCCTGCGCGTCGGGCACGCCGATCGCGACCGGCACGACGACGCTCTCGCGCACTGTGCGCAAGTCGTTCACGTGGCATTCGAGCACGGGTCCCGCGTCGAAGATGTCGACGTGGTTCTGATAACGCAGCCCTTCCGCCTCGAGCATCTTGCGGGCCGGCAGCGTGTCGCGGTGCGTGAGGCCGACCGCATCCTGCGCATCCTTCGGCAGCAGGTCGACGTACACCGGGTAGCGCGGCATCAGTTCCGCGAGGAACGACTTGCGGCCGTGCGAGCTCAGGTAGTCGGCCGCGTTGAAATCGATCTGGTAGAAGTGCGAACCGACTGCGCGCCAGAACGGCGACGTGCCGTCTTCGTCGAAGTGGCCGCGCAGTTCCGCGCAGATGCGTTCCGGGAAGCGCTCGCGGAACTGCGCGATGAACATGAAGCGCGAGCGCGACAGCAGGCCGCCGACGCCGCCCGTGCGATAGCGCGGGCTCAGGAACAGCGAACACACTTCCGCATAACCCGTCAGGTCGTGCGAGATGTTCAGCGCGGACATCCGCGTCCACACGCCGAGCTCCTGGCTCGCGTGCACGACCGTACTCACGCGATAGTTGTAGAACGGCTGCTCGAGGCCGACCTGCGATTCGATCCCGCACACGCCTGCGATGTCGCCCGTCTTCGAGTCTTCCATCACGAAGAAGTAGCCGGCTTCGCCCGGCGCGGCCTCGCCCGCCAGCGTGCGGCGCGTGCGCTCGATGCGCGCGGCGAGCGCGTCGCGGTCGGGCTTGAACGTGGTCAGGCCCGGCCCGGTTTCCTTCGCGAGCGACACGAGCGCATCGACGTCGCCCGTTTGTACGACCCGAACGACGATCATGCTGCGTCTCCCTTCAAATCTTCATCGTCGCGGCGGTGCAGCGGCACGCAGCGCACGACATCGCCATCCTTCACACCGAGCGCCGCGCGCACGTCGCCGGCCAGCGGCGCGTCGCCCATATCGCCCGGCAGGTCGGCCAACACGCAGCGGAACGATTCGCCGCTGCCCGTCGACACCATGTACGCGACGTCGCCCTGCTGGTGCGCGGCTTCGCGCACGACGCGCTCCGTACCGTGCTTCACGCACGCGATGCGGTCGACCTGCGCGGTCAGCACCGGGCCCGCGTCGAAGATGTCGACGAAGCGGTCGGGCTCGAAGCCTTCCTCGAGATGGATGTCGTACGCGAGCAGTGCCGTCTCGTTCGGCTCGCCGAGCACGCGCTGCGCGGCTTCCGGCAGCAGCGGCACGTAGATCGGATAGGCCGGCATCACTTCCGCGATGAACGTGCGGCTGCGGCCGCCCGACGCGATGTCGACGTCGGTGAAGTCGCGGCCGAAGAACTTGCGGCCCACCGCTTCCCAGAACGGCGATGCGCCGTTGCCGTCGCTCACGCCGAGCAGCAGCGTGAACACTTCGGGCGTGAAGCGGCGGCGGTTCGCGGCGATGTACATCATCCGGGCGCGCGAGATCAGGTGCGCGGCCGCGTCGCCGCGCAGCGACGGATCGACGTAGAAGCCGGCGAGCCGGCTCTTGCCGGTCAGCTCGTGCGACATCGTGAGCGCGTGGATCTTGCGGTTCACGTGCAGCTCGCGCGACGCGTGGATCAGTGCGTCGTTGCGGAACGCGTAGAACGGTTCCGAGTAGCCGGCCGCGGCCACGATGCTCGCCGTGCCGAGCAGCTTGCCCGTCGACGAATCCTCGAGCACGAAGAGGTAGAACTCCTCGCCGGCGAAGTCGACGTCCGCGCGAAACGAATCCTCGGAGAGCGCCACGCGCGCTTCGAGCGCCGCGCGGTCGTGCGGCAGCGAGTGCAGGACCGGCTGCGCGGTGCGCGCCATGTGCGCGAGCGCATCGAGATCCGTGAGTTTGCCGGGGCGAACAAATAGCATCGTCGTTCCTGTCTGCGATGGGTGCGCCGATCAGCGCGCGGTGGCTTCCTGCGCGGCGAGCACTTGTTCGACCGCCTTCTCGAAGCGCTTGACGCCTTCGTCGAGCAGATCGAACGGGATCACCAGCGACGGGACGAAGCGCAGCACGTTCGGGCCGGCGATCAGCATGATCAGGCCGTTCTCCGCTGCGGCGTTGACGAAGTCCTTCGCGCGGCCATCGAACGCGGCGGTGAGCTCCGCGCCGACGAGCAGGCCCTTGCCGCGGATGTCCTTGAAGATGCCGAAGCGCGCGTTGATGCGTTCGAGCGCGCCCTTCAGGCGCACGCTGCGTTCGCGCACGCCTTCGAGCAGTGCCGGATCGCCGATCAGTTCGACGACCTTGTCGGCGATCGCCGATGCGAGCGGGTTGCCGCCGTACGTCGTGCCGTGCACGCCGACCTTGAAGTGCGCGGCCAGTTCGTTCGTCGTCAGCATCGCGCCGATCGGGAATCCGTTGCCGAGCGCCTTGGCGGTCGTCAGGATATCCGGCGTGACGCCCGTGTCCATGTATGCGTAGAACTGGCCCGTGCGGCCGACGCCCGTTTGCACTTCATCGAAGATCAGCAGTGCGTTGTTGGCGTCGCACGCTTCGCGCAGCGCCTTCAGGAAGGCCGGATCGGCCGGGATCACGCCGCCTTCGCCCTGCACGGGCTCGACGATCACCGCGCAGGTTTGCGGGCCGATCGCCGCCTTCGCGGCTTCGATGTCGTTGTACGGCAGGTGCTTGATGCCGGCCGGCACGGGGCCGAAGCCTTCCGAGTACTTCGGCTGGCCGCCGACGCTGACCGTGAAGAACGTGCGGCCGTGGAACGACTGAACGAACGAGATGATTTCGAATTTGTCGGCGCCGTGGCGATCGAATGCGACGCGGCGTGCGAGCTTCAGTGCGGCTTCGTTCGCTTCCGCGCCCGAGTTCGCGAAGAATGCGCGATCGGCGAAGGTCAGCGATTCGAGGCGTTTCGCGAGGCGCAGCACCGGTTCGTTCGTGTAGCCGTTGCCGATGTGCCAGAGCTTGCGGCCTTGTTCGTCCAGGACCTTCAGCAGTTCCGGGTGGCCGTGGCCGAGCGACGTCACCGCGATGCCGCACGCGAAATCCACGTACTCGCGGCCGGCCGTGTCCCACACGCGGGAGCCCTCTGCGCGATCCGGCACGAACGGGGCGGGGGAAAATACCGGCACCATCACTTCGTCGAATGTCTGGCGGGTCACGGTCGAGGTCGTCATGGTCGTTCCTTTCGGTTTCGTAAGAGGGTTCAACAGGATCAAGTTTAGGTAAGGGTGACGCAAGCGTCTTGCGGAATTGCGACGGGTTCTATCGGAAGCGGATAGTTCGCTTTATTTTGCGCTCCCGGCGGGGGTTGGTGTTTTTGGTTGCGGCTTTTGGGTGGTCGGCCTGCGGTTTTCGTGAAGCACCTGTGATCGTGTCGGTCTATTAGCGTCGCCCCTGCGCGGGGCGGCGGTTACTTTTCTTTGTCTTGCCAAAGAAAAGTAACCAAAAGAAAGGCGCTCAGAAAACGCATGACTTCCCGGTGCCGTGGCCAACAAAGTGGCCGCCGCCTAAGTGTCCGCGCCAGTCAGGAGACCGGAGTGGTTCGAGCAATGGTTCTGACACCACTCGCCACCCAACAGAGCGGTATACCGCCCGCAAGCTCCGCCCTCGCTTCGCTCGGCCGACAGGTACGCATCCCTCGAGCAGAACAATCGAAATACCACCCCAAACCCGATACGCACGTGGTCCGCACCTCTCACTGCAGAAAAAGAGGGACGCACTCAACGAACACCGAAACTCGCGCCCGCCCAAGGCAGTGGAGCCAGCGCTGGTAGCTGGCAACCGGCCTGGTCGCACGAAGATGTGAATAGTGAGAATGCTCGACCCGGCGATGCGTTGCGGTTGGAAGCACATGAGCGCAAGCCGCACGACCTGAAGTACCTTGCAGCCGAGCGAAGCGAGGATGGAGCTAGCGGGCGGTATACCGCTCCGTTGGGTGGTGCGGCGCGTCAGAACCATTGCTCGAACCACTCCGGTCTCCTGACTGGCGCGGACACTTAGGCGGCGGCCACTCTGATGACCACGGCACCGGGAGGTCTTGCGTTCTCGCAGCGCCTTTCTTTTGGTTACTTTTCTTTGGCAAGACAAAGAAAAGTAACCGCCGCCCCGCGCAGGGGCGACACTAATAGACCGACACGATCACAGGTGCTTCACGACAACCGCAAGCAACCCACGAAACCACGAATCAATCCTTCCCCCCTCGCTCGACCAACGCGCCCCCGCGAGGCTCACTCCCGGTCTGCTTCTCGAGCCACGCTCGCCGATCTTCCCGAGGCGTCACCCCGAACCTTTCGCGATAGGCATTGGAAAAATGCGCAGCAGAAGAAAACCCACAGGCGAGACTGACCTGCACGACCGATTTGCTCGTGCGCTGCAACTGCGTCCTTGCCTTGAGCAACCGGAGATTGAGGTAATACTTCGAGGGCATCGCCCCAAGATACTGCCGAAACAACCGCTCTAACTGTCGGCGCGAAACGCCGACCAATTCGGCGATCTCATCGGTAGTCAAAGGATCCTCGACATTGGCTTCCATCAACAGCAAAGCATCGTTCAACCGCGGATGCCGCTCGCCGGGCGCGGTAACGAAAGGAATCCGCTGACGTTCCTCGCCACTCCTCAACGTCCCCGCACCAAGCGCATCGGCAATCCGCTCGCCGAGATCGGGCCCATGTTCCCGGCCGATCATCGCCAGCATGAAATCCACGGTAGCCTGCCCGCCCGCGCACGTCGCGCGGTCCCGATCGATCTCGAAGATCTGCTGCGTGACGATCGACCGCTCGAACTGCTCGGCAAACTGTTGATACGTCTCCCAGTTCACGCTCACGCGATAACCGGAAAGCTGCCCGGCCATCGCGAGCCACCACACGCCGTGATGAATGCCGGTCACGAGCGGCGTACGCTGCCCGACGCGCGCGAGACTCGCGAGAAACAGCCGGTAATCGGCAAACTGCTGAAACCGCTCGGTCACGACGATCAGCCAGTCGCACGCGATCGCATCGTTGAACGCCGCATCGGCATGCCATTGCGCGCCGCCCGCGAGCGGCACGGGCCGCCCGTCCCACGAACATACCTGCCAGCGATACAGCAGCCGCCCGTCGATCTCGTTCGCAAGATTCAGCGCATCGACGATCGGGCCCACGCCCGACATTGACACGGGCGGCAATGCAACGATCACCACCTGCGTCGTGCGGGTGGCGCCTGCGGGACGGGACACCGGTACCACGTATGAAACCTGCCCTGTCGCGTTACTTGAGGCTGCCCGACAGGAACTGCTTGAGACGCTCGCTCTGCGGGCGCACCAGCACTTCCTTCGGATCGCCCTCTTCCTCGGTCCGCCCCTGATGCAGGAACATCACATGATTCGACACGTTGCGCGCAAAGCCCATCTCGTGCGTGACGACGATCATCGTGCGGCCTTCCTCGGCGAGCTTCTGCATCACCTTCAGCACTTCGCCCACCAGCTCCGGGTCGAGCGCAGACGTCGGCTCGTCGAACAGCATCACGTCCGGATGCATCGCGAGCGCACGCGCGATCGCGACGCGCTGCTGCTGGCCGCCCGACAGGTGCGACGGATACTGCTTCTCGACGCGCGGTGCGAGGCCGACCTTCTCGAGATACGCGCGCGCGCGATCCTCGGCTTCCTTCTTCGGGATGCCGAGCACGTGTACGGGCGCTTCCATCACGTTCTCGAGCACGTTCATGTGCGCCCACAGATTGAAGTGCTGGAACACCATCGCGAGCTTCGTGCGGATACGCTGAAGCTGCTTGTGATCGGCGACTTCGAGCGCACCGGTGCGGTCGGTCTTCGTGCGGACGGTCTCGCCGTCGACGACGATCTGCCCCGCATTCGGCCGCTCGAGGAAATTGATGCAGCGCAGGAACGTGCTCTTGCCCGAACCGCTCGCGCCGATGATGCTGATGACGTCACCGGCCTTTGCGTTCAGCGACACGCCCTTGAGCACCTCGTTGTCGCCATAGCGCTTGTGGATGTCGACCGCCGCAAGCTTGGTGGAAGCGGAAGCGCTCGTTTGAGTGATCTCGGCCATCTGGCTCTCCTCGAAGTGAAATCAATGACGGCCGGCCGCGAGATACGCGAGCCAGTGGCGCTCCGCACGGCGAAACGCCGCGACGAGTGCGAAAGATACCGCAAGATAGATCAGCGCGGCGATTCCGAACGACTGGAACGCCATGTAGGTCGCGGAATTCGCGTCGCGCGCGACCTTCAGGATGTCGGGCACGGTCGCCGTGAACGCGACGGTCGTCGCGTGCAGCATCAGGATCACCTCGTTGCTGTACAGCGGCAGCGCGCGACGCAGCGCCGACGGCAGGATCACGCGGCGGTACATCGTGAACGGCGTCATCCCGTACGCCCGCGCAGCCTCGACCTCGCCGTGCGGAATCGCGCGGATCGCCCCCGCGAAGATCTCGGTCGTGTACGCGCAGGTGTTCAGCGCGAACGCGAGAATCGCGCAGTTGAAGCCGCTGCGGAAAAACGCGTCGAGCAGCGAATGCGAACGCACGAACTCGAGGCTGTACATGCCCGTGTACATCAGCAGCAACTGCACGTAGAGCGGCGTGCCGCGGAACACATACGTGTAGAACCGCACGGGCATCGACACCCACTTCTTCTTCGATACGCGCGCGACCGCGAGCGGCACCGCGCACACGAAGCCGAGCGAAATCGACGCGACGAGCAGCCACAGCGTCACTGCAAGGCCGGAGAGGCGCTGGCCGTCCCAGAAAAGGAACGCCTTGCCGAATTCCTGGAGGATCTCGATCATAGTTCTGCGTGCCGCACGCCCATGGAATAACGCTTCTCGAGCTGGATCAGCACGAGGTTGGAAACGGTCGTGATCGCGAGGTAGATCAGCGCCGCAACGAGGATGAAGAAGAACATGTTGAACGTGCTCTTGCCGGCGTCCTGCGCGGCCTTCACGACGTCCGCGAGACCGATGATCGACACCAGCGCGGTCGCCTTCACGAGCACCTGCCAGTTGTTCCCGATCCCGGGCAGCGCAAAGCGCATCATCTGAGGAAACATGATCCGCGCGAACACGCGCGCGCCGCTCATCCCGTATGCGGCACCGGCTTCGAGCTGGCCGCGCGGCACCGACAGGAACGCACCGCGAAACGTCTCGGTGAAGTACGCGCCGTAGATGAAGCCGAGCGTCAGCACGCCGGCCACGAACGGATCGATGTCGATCTGGTTCCAGCCGACGAGGTCGGTGAACTGGTTCAGCCAGATCTGGATGCTGTAGAACAGCAGCAGCATCAGCACAAGATCGGGCACCGAGCGGATCAGCGTCGTATAACCGGTCGCGATCGCTCGCAGCACCCGGTTGTGCGACAGCTTCGCCACCGCGCCGATCAGCCCCAGCGCCACCGCAGTGGCGAGCGACAGCACCGACAGTTCGATGGTCTGCACGGTGCCGGCCCAGAGGACAGGACCAAAGCCGTAAAGGAACACGCGCGTCTCCAGAGTTGGAATGGATGCCGACGCGAATGCCTGTCCCGCGCCGGGCTGACGCGGATAGTCGCAAGCGAAATTGTTTGTCTCAAATCACCTTGCGCGCGATTGCTGCAGTGCAGCAACCCGTCCCGCCATTTGCAACCCCGGCCTACGCCGCTGTTTCAAAAGGAAAAAAGCCGCTTCCTGACAGTCGGATGACACGCAGGGAAGCGGACTTTTTGCAATTTTCCGGTCGCTTTTTCGATATAGCGCCGAACGCGGGCCGGCTCACCGCCCCTTCAGGATGTCGGAGCGCGAAGTCGTATAGACAAGCCCGTCCGGGCCGAAATGGACGTTGAAGAATGCGTCGGTGTTGACGCCGTCCTCGAGCCAACGCCAGCTCCAGACCGTCTCGGGCTTCAGCGGATACTGCGCGATGTCGCCGGGCTTGCCGAGCAGGCGCCGCACCTCGTCCTCGTTCATCCCGGGGCGCACCTTCGCGAAATTCTCTGCGGTCAGCACCTGCGTCGCGCCCGTGTAACGGCCGCTCGCATCGAGATCGACGAACCACGTCTGGTTGCCCATCGGGCCGCGCGGATATTCGAGACGCTTCGAGCCGTCGGTGAACACGCGCTCGGTCTCGGGCTTGCCCATCGTGCCGCGCACGTCGGCCTCGGTCGATTCGCCGATCTTCAGCCCCTTCAGCAGCAGCGGCGCGGGCTTGATCGCGTTGAAGAAGTCCCGGATGCGTTGCACGTCGAGGTTACCTTGCTTGTCGTCGCAGCCGGTCAGCGCCAGCGCGGCGGCCAGCATCGTCACGGGAAGCAGCCGGAAACGGAAAATCATCGGAAGAAATGCGCGTCGAGAAAACACGCGGCAAGCATACCCGCACGACGCCAAAAGCGCGAGACGGGCACGCGGCCCGTCTCGTGTTCAATGCGTCGTTTCGGTTTCGGCTTCGGTCTCGGGCGTGCGGCTCGCCGGATGCGGCCCGCGCGGCCCGGCCGGCGGCGCGTCGTTGATGCGGCGGCGCGTGCGCACGAGTTCGGCGAGCTGCCACGAACCGAGCGCCACGCAGCCGAACAGCACCTCGCGGCCGCGCTTGACCAGCGCGAGCGACAGCGCCGTCTCGCGATCGACGCCGAACATCTGCGCGAGCAGCACGACGGTCGCCTCCTGCACGCCGAGGCCGCCCGGCACCATGAACGCCGCATGCCGCACGGCCTGCGTCATCGCCTCGATCGCGATCGCACCGCCGATCGACACCGGATGGCCGAGCAGCGCGAGCGCCCAGTAGATCTCGAGCGCGCCGAGCACATAGCCGGCCAGTTGCCAGAAGAACGCGCTGAACAGCAGGCCCGTGCGCGACATCAGCCCGTCGATGTCGGCGTCGAGCCGGCGGCCGTCGACGCCCTGCAGCAGCCGGTGCGAATCGCCGAGCAGGCGGCCCGCGAAACGCTCGATCGCGTGGAAGATGCCGCCGCGCCGCATCAGCACGACGCCGAGCACGGGCAACGGCAGCGTCAGCAGCAACGCGAGGCCGATCGTGCCGCCGCCCATGTCGTGCGTCGTCGAAAGCAGCAGCACGAGGCCGAGCGCCGCGAATGCATACTGGACGACGATCGTCACGAGCACCTCGACGATCACCGACGCCGTCACGCGGCTCGCGTCGGGCACCTGCCAGCGCGCGAGCCGGATGCCGACGAGTTCGCCGCCGATCCCGACCACCGGCAGCAGCCGGTTCACGGCCTCGCGCACGGTCGCGATCCACCACAGGAACGGCAGCGAGCTGCGCCGGTCGAGCAGCAGGTGCCATGCATACGCATCGAGCAGCAGCGGCAGCGCATGGAACGGCACGAGCCACAGCAGCGCGTAACCGGCGCGCGCGAGCATCTGCGACACGTCGCCGATGCCTTCGTGCAGCCCCAGCGCGAGCAGGATGCCGATGCCGATCGGCCAGCCGAGCCACTTGATCCACCTGGTCATGACGGCTGCGCTCCCGGTGCGCGCGGCGTGTGCGTGCCGCGCCTGGCCGCACGCTGGCCGAACACGTCGGCAAAGCCTCCGGTCGCGACGCCCGCCGCCTTCAGCGCGGCGGCGACGCGCGGCGACAGCAGCGCATCGAGTTCGTCCACCGGACGGTAGCCGGCCATCGTCGGCGTGATCGGGCCGTCGCCGGCCTCGGCCGGATGGCAGTAGATCTCGCCGACGCCCGGCGGCAGCGTCGCGAGCGCGTCGAGCAGCACGGCCTCGTCCATCGCGCCCGTGTGTTCGATCCCGACCACGTAGTCGTTGTGCGCGAGCCCGGCGCGGTCGAGCCGTGCGCGCACGAGCGCGATCCACGGCTTGAGCAGCGCGGGCGCGCTCGTCTCGTACGGCAGCCGCACCGCACGCAGCCCGTAGTCGCGGCCGATCTCGATGATCATCGACAGCACGGTCGGATGCAGATGGAAATGCTTGTGCGCGTTCACGTGGTCGAGCGGCAGGCCGCTCGCCGCGAACGCGTCGAACTGCGCGCGGATCTCGCGGCGCAGTTGCGCACGCACGTGCGGCAGGAAGAAGAAGCGGCAGCCGTCCTTCGCCATCGCGTCGCCGAACCGCCCGTCGGAGCCGACGAGCGCGGGAATGTCATGCGCGGGCAGCGTGGCCGGCCCGTCCGCGAGGACGAGGTGCAGGCCGACCGCGAGCGACGGCAGCCGCCGCGCGCGTTCGATCGCATCCTGCGCAGCGGGCGCACCGACCATCAGGCTCGCGGCGTTCAGCACGCCGTCGCGATGCGCACGCTCGACCGCCGCGTTGACGCGCGGATGCAGCCCGAAGTCGTCCGCGGTAAAGATCAGCGCCCGCGCCGCCCGCTGCGTCGCCACGAATCAGGCCTCGTGCGCGCGCAGGAAGCGGAAGAACTCGACGCCCTCGCGCAGGCGGCGCTTCATCATGTCCCAGCTCGTCAGCATCTCGCGGACGATCTCCCAGATCTTCGACGGACGGAAGTAGAACTGGCGATAGAACTGCTCGAGGTGGTGATAGATCTCGTCGCGCGACAGGTGCGCATAGCCGATCGCCGCGAGCTGCACGCCTTCCTTGCTCACCAGGTTGATGGTCTTGTTCTCTTCCATCCAGCCGTTTTCCACGGCCTGCTTGTAGAGCGTCGTGCCCGGGTATGGCGCGGCGAGCGAGACCTGGATCGTGTGCGGATTGATTTCCTTCGCGTACTCGATCGTCTTCTTGATGGTCTCCTGCGTCTCGCCCGGCAGGCCGAGAATGAAGGTGCCGTGGATCTTGATGCCGAGCTTCTTGCAGTCCGCGCTGAAGCGGCGCGCGAAATCCGTGCGCACGCCCTTCTTGATGTTCACGAGAATCTGGTCGTCGCCGGATTCGAAGCCGACCAGCAGCAGGCGCAGGCCGTTTTCCTTCATGACCTTCAGCGTCTTGTACGGCACGTTCGCCTTCGCGTTGCACGACCACGTCATGCCGAGCTTGCCCAGACCGATGGCGATGGCTTCGGCGCGCGGCAGGTCGTCGGTGAAGGTGTCGTCGTCGAACATCAGTTCCTTCACTTCCGGCATGTTGTCGCGGATCCATTTCGCTTCCGCGAGCACGTTCTCGACCGAGCGCGTGCGGTAGCGATGGCCGCTGACCGTCTGCGGCCACAGGCAGAACGTGCAGCGCGACTTGCAGCCGCGGCCCGTGTAGATCGACACGTACGGGTAGTTCAGGTAGCCGATGAAGTAGTTGTCGATCTTCAGGTCGCGCTTGTAGACGGGCGCGACGAACGGCAGTTCGTCCATGTTCTCGAGGATCGGACGCGCTTCGTTGTGCTCGATCGAGCCGTCCTTCGCGCGCCAGCTCAAGCCCTTGATCTCGGGGAACGGCTTGCCTTCGGCGATTTCCTTGCAGGTGTAGTCGAATTCCTCGCGGCACACGAAGTCGATTGCCTCGCTCGCCGTGAGCGAGTTGTGCGGATCGACCATCACCTTCGCGCCCACCATGCCGACCAGCATCGACGGCTTCATCTTCTTGAGATCCTGCGCGAACATCGCGTCGGTCGGGAACGACGGCGTGCTCGTGTGGATGATCACGAGATCGTAGTCGTTCGCGATCTTCAGCGTCTCCTCGACCGACAGGCCGTCGGCCGGTGCGTCGACGACGCGGCTGCCCGGCACGAGCGCGGCCGGCTGCGCGAGCCACGTCGGATACCAGAAGGAACGGATTTCGCGCTTCGCCTGATAGCGCGAGCCGGCTCCGCCGTCGAAGCCGTCATACGAAGGGGCCTGCAAGAACAGCGTTTTCATGAATGCTCCGGTAGCCTGCATAGTTCGTTTCGATACAACGATTCAGTCAAAAAACCGCGGGCCGCCCTGCCGGCGCCCGCCTCTCTGTCATGTCGCGCCGCGCGGCATCGCCGCACAGCGCGTCTCGGCCCTCGGGCCGGGTTCGTCCGGGAGCGGCCCTAGCGGCCGTCTACCCCTTCCACGGCCGCCGCCGCGCGTTCGCCGCCGACGACCGTCATCCTTGCGCCGCGCCACACGACGTGCGTCCCGAACACCGCCGCGAGCCACTCGAGCGCGAGCAGCGTGTCGCGCACCGCGACGAGCGGCAGGTCGCGCCAGAACGCGCGCCAGCCGTCCTCGCCGCGCGCGTGCAGCACGAGCCGCCCGAATGCGCCGACGGCGGCCGCCCCGCCCGCCAGCGTGCCGGCGAAGGTTCCGTCGAGACGCAGCGCGAGCGCCGCGCCAATCGCGAGCCACGGCGCGGTAAATGTGATGAACAGGAACGCGAAGCCGGCCGGGTTCAGCGACCGGATCGTACGCAGCCAGCGCGTCTCGCGGTGCCACAGCGGCCCGAACGACGGCTCGATCACGTCGGTCGCGACGTCGACCTCCGACAGCACGGTGCGCCGCCCGAGGCGGCGCGGCAGCTCGGCGAGCCAGAAATCGTCGGCCAGCTCGTCCTTCAGCGCGAGAAAGCCGCCGATCCGGTCGAGCGTGTCGCGCGTCAGCGCGAGCGTCGCGCCGAAGCCGAAGCGGCTCGAGCGGCCGAGGTGCGTGATCCGCACCGACGGCGCGAACCAGGCGTCGACGAACTGCGCGCCGATCCGCGTCCAGAACCCGCCGACGCTGCGCGCATGATACAAGCACGTGACGACGCCGACCGACACGTCGGCGAGCGGCGCCGTCACGCGCTCCAGATAATCGGGCTTCACCGCGATGTCGCTGTCCGCGATCACGATGCGGCCGTACTTCGCGCGCTCGGCGAGATTGATCAGGTTGCTGACCTTCAGGTTCTTGCCGTGCACGCGCGAGTCGACCACCAGCGTGATGTCGCACTCGGGATAGTCGGCACGCAGCCGCTCGACGACGGCAATGGCCGGATCGGCCGCCGACGCGACGCCGAACAGCACTTCATGGCGCGGATGGCGCTGCTCGCAGAAGGTCGCGAGGTTTTCGTACAGGTGCGGCTCCGCGCCGCACAGCGGCTTGAGCACGCTGACCGGCTCGTAGCCGTCGCGCGCGGCCGTGCGCGGCGTGCGCGGCTGCGGCGCGAACGCGGCGACGAGCGCATAACCGGCCGCGGCCAGCGTGAACGCGATCAGAAGCCAATCGAGCAGCGTTGCGGTCGGCGTCATGCGCGACGCCTCCCGGCGACCTGAACGCCACGGCGAACGCTTGAGCGTGATTGAGCGTGATGCGGTATTCGGACAGCGACGAACGCGGGCACGACCCGACTCCTTGTTCCAGCAGCGTCTGTATATGGGGGAGGCACGACCCGTTTTCGGGTGTTGCCATGCCCGGCTTCGTATGGCGCATCTCCGCGCGACGCCCGGACGGGCATGCGGGAAGACTCGAATGGCTACCATCGGCACAACATGGGCAGGCGCCGGATTTTATCAGCCTGCGGCACCCCGCGCTCGGCACTACGAGAAACGGACTGGTGCAATTTCAGCAAAGCTGGGCGGCCGGCGAACCATTCAGGCGCAACCGCGTTTACGTTAGCGTAAGCACTTTGCAGGCGTATTGCAGTCTTGAAAATCAAACGTTTCGTGCAAATTTGTCGGTCGATGCGGATTCACGTCCAATTGCCGTAAAGATTGGTAATTAACCAACGATTGGATTGATTTTTGCAACAATCATCGGATGCGACCCTGCGTCCCTGCGACGCGCATGGGTATCGGCGCGCGCCCAGCACGTTCCGGAACCCTTTGGCAAAATCCTTGGCATTTGTTGCGTAAGCGCATCACCGCGCGCCCCTTTCGAAGGCCACCCGATGACTCCGTTTTCCGTACTCGATCTCGCCCCCATTCCGGCCGGCGCCGACGCCTCGCAGGCTTTCCGCAACACCGTCGATCTCGCGCAGCACGCGGAACGCTGGGGCTACCAGCGCTACTGGCTCGCCGAGCATCACAACATGCCCGGCATCGCGAGCGCGGCGACCGCCGTCGTGATCGGCCATGTCGCGGGCGCCACGAAGACGATCCGCGTCGGGTCCGGCGGCATCATGCTGCCGAACCACGCGCCGCTCGTGATCGCCGAGCAGTTCGGCACGCTCGCGTCGCTGTATCCGGGGCGCATCGATCTCGGCCTCGGCCGCGCGCCCGGCACCGACCAGACCACCTCGCGCGCGCTGCGCCGTGACCTGATCGGCAGCGCCGACTCGTTTCCGGACGACGTCGCCGAGCTGCTGCGCTACTTCGCGGAGCCGGTGCCCGGCCAGCGCGTGCGCGCGGTGCCCGGCGCGGGGCTCGACGTGCCCGTGTGGCTGCTCGGTTCGAGCCTGTTCAGCGCGCAGCTCGCCGCGATGCTCGGGCTGCCGTTCGCGTTCGCGTCGCACTTCGCGCCGGACTACCTGATGCGCGCGCTCGAGATCTACCGCGCGCAGTACCGGCCGTCGGCCGCATGGCCGAAGCCGCACGCGATGGTCGGCGTCAACGTGTTCGCGGCCGATACCGACGACGAGGCGCGGCGCCTGTTCACGTCGCTGCAGCAGCAGTTCATCAATCTGCGGCGCGGCACGCCGGGCAAGCTGCCGCCGCCCGTCGACGTGCTCGAGGCGAACGAGCTCGAACTCGCGAACGTCGCGCATTCGCTGTCGTTCGCGGCGGTCGGCTCGCGCGACACGGTGCGCGACAAGCTGCGCGATCGCATCGCGCAGACGGGGGCGGACGAATTGATCGTCACCGCGCAGATCTACGATCACGCCGCGCGGCTGCGCTCGTTCGAACTGGCCGCGCAGATCCGCGACGAACTCGCGAACGAAACGCGCTGACGGCGCGAGCGCGCCCCGCATCACTGCGGGTGCGCGGCCTCCAGAGCGTCGAGCAGCGCCTTGTGGAATGCGTCCGGATCCTGGATCTGCGGTGCGTGACCGAGCGCCGGGAATTCGACTAACTGCGCGCCGGGGATCGCCGCCTGCGTGCGCTTCGCGAGTTCCGGATAGCGGCCGAGCTTCGCGTGCACGTCGGGCGGCGCGACATCCTTGCCGATCGCGGTCGTGTCCTTGTCGCCGATCATGAGCAGCGTCGGCACGCGGATCGCGCCGAGTTCGTAGACCACCGGCTGCGTGAGGATCATGTCGTAGATCAGCGCGGAGTTCCACGCGACCGCGTCGCGGCCGGCACCGCGATACATCCCGGCGAGCATCTGCACCCAGCGCTCGTACGACGGCGACCACTTGCCCGCGTAGTACGTGCTCTGCTCGTAGCGGCGGATGCCGTCGGCCGTCGTCTTCAACTCGCGCGCATACCAGTAGTCGACCGACAGCGGCGGCACGCCGAGCGCCTTCCAGTCCTCCAGGCCGATCGGGTTCACGAGCACGAGCTGGTCGGTCGCCTTCGGGTACATCAGCGCGTAGCGCATCGCGAGCATCCCGCCCGTCGAGTGGCCGACGATCGTCGCCGATTTCACGCCGATCGATTCCAGCAGCGCGTGCGTGTTGCGCGCGAGCTGCTGGAAGCTGTACTGGTAGCGATCGGGTTTCGACGACTTGCAGAAGCCGATCTGGTCCGGCGCAATCACGCGATAGCCGGCGCGGCTCAGCACGCCGATCGTGTCTTCCCAGGTCCCCGCGCAGAAGTTCTTGCCGTGCAGCAGCACGACGGTGCGGCCGTTCGGATGCGCCGGCTGCACGTCCATGTAAATCATCTCGAGGGTTTCACGCTGCGACACGAACGCGTAGCGGTGCAGGGGTTCCGGGTAGGTGAAGCCTTCCAGGCGCGGGCCGTACGCCGGGCCGTCGTTGCCGGCGGGCACCGGGGCGGCCTCGGCGGCGGCGTTCGCGCATGCGAAGGCAACGCCCGCGCCGAGCAGGGCGGCGCGCGCGACGGACAACATCTTGCAAATCGAAGGCATGGCGGTCACGGTGATTGGAAACGCACGCGGGCAGCCGGGCGGCGCCGCGCCCCGCGATTCTACGCGGTCGGCTGACGACGGCGCGCAACACTCGGTGGCCGCGCGACTTCCGCGTGCGCGACGAACTCGGGTATCGTGTGACGTGACCCTGAAACGCCTGCAGGCGGATTCCCATGAAAAACGTCCTCAGCATTCAGTCGCACGTCATCTACGGCCATGCCGGCAACAGTGCGGCCGTGTTCCCGATGCAGCGCCTCGGCGTCAACGTCTGGCCGCTCAATACCGTCCAGTTGTCGAACCACATGCAGTACGGCCACTGGGCCGGCAGCGCGATCGATGCCGCGAAGATGGAGCAGCTCGTCGACGGGATCGCCGCGATCGGCGCGCTCAAGCGCTGCGACGCCGTGCTGTCCGGCTTCCTCGGCTCGCCGCCGCAGGCGCGCGCGGCAGTCGAGATCGTCCGCACGGTGAAGGCGATGAATCCGGACGCGTGGTACTTCTGCGATCCGGCAATGGGCCAGACGGGCGGCATCCGGCCCGAGCCCGGCGTCGAGGAATTCATGGTCCAGGAGGTGCCCGCGCTCGCGGACGGCATGTCGCCGAACCACACCGAACTGCAAAAGCTCGTCGGGCGGCGCATCGAGACCGTCGCCGAAGCCGTCGACGCGTGCCGCGCGCTGATCCGCCGCGGCCCGCAGATCATCCTTGTCAAGCACCTGCACGACCGCAACAGCCCGGCCGACCGCTTCAACATGCTCGCGGTCACTGAAACCGAAGCGTGGATCGGCCAGCGTCCGTTATACGCATTTCCGCGCCATCCGGTCGGCGTCGGCGACCTCACCAGCGCGGTGTTCGTCGCGCGCCGGCTGCGCGGCGACTCCGTGCGCGCCGCGTTCGAGCATACGCTCGCGGCCGTGCACGCGGTCGTGAAGGCCACCTACGATGCGCGCCGCTACGAACTCGAACTCGTCGCCGCGCAGGACGAGATCGCACGCCCGAGCGAATGGTTCGGCGCGTGGGTGACGGACGCCTGACGCGCCCGCACCGACTCTGCTTCGCCGGCGCGCATGCGCGCCGCCCTGCTTTCCTGCTTTCCTGCTTTCCTGCTGCACCATAACCGCCGGCGATACGCATCCCGATGCCGGTCCGATGCATGTGCAAACGATTCCGGACTTCACATGAATGACACCGATTCCTCGCTATGCTCGCGTCGGCACGCCCCCGCGCAGCCGCATCCTGCGACCCGGACGCGCCCTTCCCGTAGTTCCCGCCAATCGGCTCCCCTCTTTACCGCACGATAACGACCATGACCCGATCGAACCGTCGTGACTTCCTGCGCGTCGCCGCCGGCACTGCCGGCGCCGCCGCGCTGAACCTGTTTCCGCCCGTGATCCGCGATGCGCTTGCGATTCCCGCAAACCGCCGCACCGGCACGATCCGCGACATCGAACACATCGTGATCCTGATGCAGGAGAATCGCTCGTTCGACCATTACTTCGGCACGATGCGCGGTGTCCGCGGCTTCGGCGACCCGCGCGCGCTGCGTCTCGCGAACGGCAAGTCGGTGTTCCACCAGCCGGTCGGCCCGGCCGAGCTGCTGCCGTTCCACCCCGGCGCGGACAAGCTCGGCCTGCAGTTCCTGCAGGACCTGCCGCACGGCTGGCAGGACATGCACGCCGCGTGGAACAAGGGCCGCTACGATCAGTGGGTGCCGAACAAGGGCACCACGACGATGGCTTACCTGAAGCGCGACGACATCCCGTTCCATTACCAGCTCGCCGACGCGTTCACGATCTGCGATGCGTACCACTGCGCGATCCCGAGCTCGACCGACCCGAACCGCTATTACATGTGGACGGGCTACGTCGGCAACGACGGCACGGGCGGCGGCCCGGTGCTCGGCAACGAGGAAAAGGGCTACGGCTGGAAGACCTATCCGGAAGTGCTCGAACAGGCCGGCGTGTCGTGGAAGATCTACCAGGACGTCGGCACGGGGCTCGACGCAAACGGCTCGTGGGGCTGGACGCAAAACCCGTACATCGGCAACTACGGCGACAACGCGCTGCTTTACTTCAACCAGTACCGCACCGCGCTGCCCGGCACGCCGCTGTACGAGAAGGCGCGCACCGGCACCAACATCAGCGCGGGCGGCACGCTGTTCGACGTGCTGCAGCAGGACGTGAAGAACGGCACGCTGCCGCAGGTGTCGTGGATCTGCGCGCCGGAAGCGTATTCCGAGCACCCGAACTGGCCCGCGAACTACGGCGCGTGGTACATCGAGCAGGTGCTGAAGGTGCTCGTGTCGAATCCCGAAGTGTGGAGCAAGACCGCGCTGTTCATCACGTACGACGAAAACGACGGTTTCTTCGACCACGTGCCGCCGCCGTTCGCGCCGCAATCGCGCGACAACGGGCTGTCGACCGTCGAGACGACCAACGAGGTGTTCGCCGGCGACGCGTCGCACATGGCTGGCCCGTACGGGCTCGGGCCGCGCGTGCCGATGCTCGTCGTGTCGCCGTGGACCAAGGGCGGCTGGGTCTGCTCGCAGACCTTCGATCACACCTCGCTGCTGCAATTCATCGAGGCGCGGTTCGGCGCGCAGTATGCGGTCACCGCGGCCAATGTGTCGCCGTGGCGCCGCACGGTGTGCGGCAACCTGACGTCCGCGTTCGACTTCTCGACGCCCGACGCAAGCTGGCCGCAGCTCCCGGACACGACCGGCTACGCGCCGCCCGACCGCAATCGTCACCCCGACTACATCCCGGTGCCGCCGGTCGTCCAGCATCTGCCGAAGCAGGAACACGGCCTGCGTCCGGCGCGCGCGCTGCCGTACGAACTGTTCGTGCACGGGCGGATCGACAACGCGAGCGGCCAGTTCCGGCTGACCTTCGCGAACACCGGCGCCGCCGGCGCGGCGTTCCAGGTCCAGGCGCGCAACCGCGTCGACGGCCCGTGGGCCTACACGGTCGACGCCGGCAAGCGGGTCTCCGACACGTGGAGCCCCGCGCCGTCGCTCGGCCTGTACGACCTCGACGTGTACGGCCCGAACGGCTTCTACTGCCACTTCCGCAGCCCCGCCGCGTCGGCGGTCGGCCCCGCGAGCGTCAACCCCGAGGTGATCTACGGCTACGACGTCGCGAACGGCAACATCACGCTGCGCCTGATGAACCGCGGCCACAAGGCCGTGCGGCTCAAGGTCACGAACGCTTACGGCCACGGCCACGCGCGCACGTTCGACCTCGCACCGGGCGCGCGGGTCGACGACTACTGGGACCTGCGCGGCAGCCACGGCTGGTACGACCTGACCGTCAGCGACGGCAAGCCGCTCGGCTTCCAGCGCCGCTTCGCAGGCCACGTCGAGACGGGCCGCCCGAGCACGAGCGACCCGGCGATCCGCACGACGTCGTCGCACAGCGACGCCGAGGCCGCATCGGACGCGCTGTCCGACTGACGGCGTCCCACACGCGGCGCGGCCCCGGCGGGCCGTGCCGCGTCTCTGCCCTGCCCCGCTCTCCCTCCTCCCCGCCCGTTCCGTTCGCGACGGGAAACTCCCGATACCGGCCGCCACCGCACGCGCGGAAGCTGTGCGCAAATCCTCATCGAATGCGCGGCAAATTGCCAAGACCCGTGCATATCGGCGACCTATAAATCGAGGCGATCGGGGCTCTTCGCGGAGCCTGACGGGAGATTCTTCCGAGGATCACGATGCCGACCTCCCCGCCCGATTCCGAGAAGCGGTCGAACCGCCCGCCCGTCGCACGCGCCTGGCCCGCCCGAGCGCGTGCGGTACCCACTCGCAGGTATCGAACAAGAGGAACCACATGAAATTCCGTCATTCCCTGCTGTCGGTGTCGATTGCATCCGCGCTGGCCCTCCTCTCGCAACAGGCCGCCCGGGCCGCCGACGCAACCGACGTGAAGGTCGGCTTCGCCGCACCGCTCACGGGCGTGAACGCCGGCTACGGCAAGGACCTGCAGAACGGCGTGCAGCTCGCGCTCGATGACGCCGCCGCGCAGAAGGTGCAGATCGCCGGCAAGCCCGTGCACTTCAATCTCGTCGTGCAGGACGACCAGGCCGACCCGCGCATCGGCGTGCAGGCCGCGCAAGCGCTCGTCGACCAGAACGTGTCGGTCGTGGTCGGCCACTTCAACTCGGGGACGACGATTCCGGCGTCGGTCGTCTACGACAAGGCCGGCATCCCGGTGATCGATCCGGCCGCGACCAACCCGACGCTCACGTCGCGCGGGCTCGCGAACATGTTCATGGTGATCGCGACCGACGGCCAGAACGCCGGCAACGCCGGCAAGTATGCGGTCGACGTGACGAAGGCGAAGCGCATCGCGATCATCGACGACCGCACCGCGTTCGGCCAGGGCGAGGCCGACGAATTCGAGAAGGCCGTGAAGGCCGCCGGCGGTACGATCATCGGTCGCGAGTTCACCAACAACCAGGCGGTCGACTTCCGCGCGCAGATCACGAGCCTGAAGGGCAAGAACCCCGACCTGATCTTCTTCGGCGGCCTCGATTCGCTCGCCGCGAACTTCGTCAAGCAGATGCGCCAGCTCGGGCTGAACGCGCAGTTCGTCGGCGGCGGCGGCGTGAAGGACAACGAGTTCATCAAGATCGCGGGCCCGGCTGCCGAAGGCGCGATGGCGTGGGAATACGGCCGGCCGCTCGACGAACTGCCGCAAGGCAAGGATTTCGAACAGCGCTTCAAGAAGCGCTTCGGCGTCGACGTGCTGTCGTACGCGCAGTTCGGCTACGACGCGGCCTGGGCGGCGATCAAGGCGATGCAGGCGGCCGGCTCGACCGACCCGAAGGTCTATCGCCCGGTGCTCAAGAAGGTCGACTTCGAAGGGGTCACCGGCCGCATCTCGTTCGCGAACGACGGCTCGCTGAAGAGCGGGATGTCGACGCTGTACCAGGTGAAGAGCGGCGCGTGGAAGACGATCGTGACGAAGGGAGGCTGATCGGCGGTGTCGGCGGCCGGCGGCGGAAACGCCGTCCGGCCCCGGAGACCGGCGAAGTTATGCCGATCTCATATGACGACTGATGTTGGCGCGATGCAATCGGGCCCGCGGCAACGCGGGCCGCACTGCCCGGCGGATCAATTGGCCTGCGTGTCGCGCTCGGCTTCGGCTGCCTCGTGCGCGCGGCGCAGCCGCTCGCGGCTGTTGGTGAGGTGTGTGCGCATCGCGGCGCGGGCGGCCTCCGGGTCGTGGCGCGCGATCGCCTCGTAGATATCCTCGTGCTCGTGATTCAGCCGGCCGACGTAGCGCTCGAGGTCGTCGCCGGCAAAGCGCGCCGAATTCACGCGCGTGCGCGGGATGATCGACGTGCCGAGCTGCGTCATGATGTCGACGAAATAGCGGTTGCCGGTGGACTGCGCGATCTGCAGGTGGAACTGGTAGTCAAGCTGCGCCGTGTCGCGGCCGCCGCCCGCCCCCGTCGCGATCGCGTCGAGCGCACGCCGCAGCGCGGCGAGGTCGGTATCGTTCGCGCGCTGCGCGGCGAGGCTCGCGCACTCGCTCTCGAGGCTGATGCGCAGTTCGAGCACCGCGAGCACGTCGCGCAGCGTCGTGATCGTCGCGGGATCGATGCCGAGCGCCTGGCGGCGCGACGGCTCCAGCACGAAGCTGCCGATGCCGTGGCGCGTTTCGACGAGGCCGCTCGCCTGCATCCGGGAGATCGCCTCGCGCACGACCGTGCGGCTCACACCCTGCGCCGCCATGACTTCGGTTTCGGTCGGCAGCTTGTCGCCGGGACGCAGCGTGCCGTTTTCGATCTGCGCGGTCAGCGCGTCGACGACATCTTGTGCGAGGCTGCGTGCGCGACGGCGCGGCGCTGCGGGAAACGTAGGCACGGACATGAGGCCGGTTCCTTTTTGAATGATCGTAATGTGGGCCGAGGGTTTACGCGGGGTTTGAGCGAAAGCCGATGATTCATTATACTGCGTCACAAGTCATCCGACGACTGATGATATACGCACGGTTCTCCTGTCGACTCAAGCCGGCGTTCCGGCGCCTGCTGGTCCCATGCGTTACGATCAGCCAGCGTTCGCGTTCTGCGCTTCGCTGGTCCGGTTGTCGCTCCCACCCCGTTCCGGGTTTGCTGTCGACATGCGGGCCTTGCGCGCCGCGCACGTCGGTTGTCGAATGATCGCACCTCCCGCCGCGCGCGGCAAAGCTTTTGCCGCACGGCATTGCCCACCCTTTCGCCATCGCCGCCCATGAACGCCGCCACTGCCTCGCCTTCCCACGACACGCCGCGCATCGTCGACCTGCAAGCGATTCCGGTCGCCGGCCACGACAGCATGCTGCTCAACCTGAGCGGCGCGCACGGCCCGTTCTTCACCCGCAACCTCGTGATCCTGAAGGACAGCGCGGGCCAGACCGGCGTCGGCGAAGTGCCGGGCGGCGAAAGCATCCGCCGCACGCTCGACGATGCGCGCGCACTCGTCGTCGGCCAGCCGGTCGGCAATTACCACGCGGTGCTCAACGACGTGCGGCGCACCTTCGCCGACCGCGACGCGAGCGGCCGCGGGCTGCAGACCTTCGACCTGCGCACGACGATCCACGCGGTCACCGCGCTCGAAGCCGCGCTGCTCGACCTGCTCGGCCAGCATCTCGGCGTGCCGGTCGCCGCACTGCTCGGCGAAGGCCAGCAGCGCGAGCGCGTCGAAATGCTCGGCTACCTGTTCTACGTCGGCGACCGCACGAAGACCGCGCTGCCTTATCGCGACGGCAGCGGCGCGACCGACGACTGGACCCGCGTGCGCAACGAGCCGGCGCTGACGCCCGAGGCGGTCGTGCGGCTCGCCGAGGCCGCGCATGCGCGCTACGGCTTCAACGACTTCAAGCTGAAAGGCGGCGTGTTCGAAGGCGCGAGCGAGATCGAGGCCGTGACGGCGCTCGCCGAACGCTTCCCCGACGCGCGCGTGACGCTCGATCCGAACGGCGCGTGGTCGCTCGACGAGGCCGTGCGGCTGTGCCGCGACCAGCATCACGTGCTCGCCTATGCGGAAGATCCGTGCGGCGCGGAGAACGGTTACTCGGGCCGCGAGGTGATGGCCGAATTCCGTCGCGCGACGGGATTGCCGACGGCGACCAACATGATTGCGACCGACTGGCGGCAAATGGGTCACGCGGTGCAGCTTCAGGCTGTCGACATCCCGCTCGCCGATCCGCACTTCTGGACGATGCAGGGTTCGGTGCGCGTCGCGCAGATGTGCCGCGACTGGGGTCTCACGTGGGGCTCGCACTCGAACAACCACTTCGACGTATCGCTCGCGATGTTCACGCATGTCGCGGCCGCCGCGCCGGGCCAGGTCACCGCGATCGACACGCACTGGATCTGGCAGGACGGCGAACGGCTGACGCGCGAACCGCTGAAGATCGAGAACGGGCTGGTGGAAGTGCCGAAGCGGCCGGGGCTCGGCATCGACATCGACATGGATGCGGTCGCGATCGCGCACGAGCTGTACAAGCAGCACGGACTCGGCGCCCGCGACGACGCGGCGGCCATGCAGTATCTGATTCCGGGGTGGACGTTCAACAACAAGCGCCCCTGCCTCGTGCGCTGAGCACGGACGGCCCGGGCGACGGCCTCGCCCGGCCGGGACGAAGTCCGAAGGAATGATGCAGTTCGAGGCCGGCCCGGCTGATGTCGGGCTGGAGAGGCGGTGCAGGTGGAACGAGATCCGGACGGTTGCTTGCGGCTATGCCGGACCTGCCGAGCCGGACCTGCCGAGCCGGACCTGCCGAGCCGGACCTGCCGAGCCGCACCTGGCCGGCCGCACCTGGCCGGCTAGCGCTACCCGGCCAGCCCTAGCCGGCCGCCCCAATCCCCCGCGCCATCCCCGATGCGGCGAACACGATGACGACCAGCAGCACGGCCTGCCAATGGCCGATCCGCACATAGGTGCGCGCGCGGCCGATATCGGGCATCTGCTGCCGCCGCGCGGCGACACGCCAGCGGATCAGCCCGAGCATCGGCACGACCTCGAGCAGCAGGATCAGCACGAGCGCGGTCATCTTCAGATGAAAGAGCGGTTCGTGCAGGTAGTACGCGGTGCCTTTCTCGAAACCGCCGAACGCGCGCATCAGCCCCGTCACGATCAGCACGAGCGCCGACAGCCCCCAGGCAGCATCGGCCTTGAATACGGCGGGCAAGTCGGCCGCCTGCGCCGACGCGATGAGCCGGCGCAATGCGCGGTTGCGTCCCGCGATCGCGGCAAACGCGACGGCGAACGCGCTCAGGTGAACGGCAGCCAGCAACCAACGGACGATCATCGTGCCTCCTTGTCGCCCGCGCCCGGTGCGCGAGCCGTGTCAGACGATCTGCTTGAGCGCCGCGTCGAGCGCGAGCACCGCGACGCGGTCGCCCTCGGTCGCAAGCGGCGCGCGCATCACGATCTGCCGGTTATGGCCGACGGCTGCCGGCGAATCCCACAGCAACTCCACCTTCGGCCGCCGGAACAGGCCGCCGCCGCGTGGCGGCACGGCCGCCGGCTGCACGTCCGGCGCGCCCTGATCACCCGCGACGGGCGCCGCCCGGCCGGGCCAGCGCACCGACAGCTCGCGCGCGTCGTACTGGCCGACCTTGCGGCTTTCCATCCAGACGATCGCGGTACGCGTCAGCACGTCGAGCGAAATCGCGTAGCGGCCGACCGCGAAGCGGCGTGCCGCCACGTTGGTCCGCCACAGCGGCCGCGGACGGCAGATCCAGACGATCGCCGCATAGAGCGCCGGCGCGGCGACGAGCCAGCCGTTGGTCGCCGTCACCGCATGCAGCGCGCGGCGCCAGCCGGCCGCCCATGCGAACGCGCCGACCGACCAGACGGCGAACAGGAAGCCGATCAGCGCGAAGACGCGCAGCGCCTGGCGCAGCCATTGCGGCAGCGGATGAAACGGCCGCTCGGCGCGCGCGACGGCACCCGGCAACGCGAGCAGCAGGAAGATCAGCACGAGGTAGACGAACGCCCACGGCGACGACACCATCGCCGACAGCGACGCCCGATAGCCCATCTGGGACATCGAGAACAGCCAGCGCGCGAGCAGCACGAGACCGATCGCGCGCAACGCGAAGATCACGCCGGCGCCCGGGGCCGGCGCTGCGCGCGTGGTTTTCGTTCTCGCCAAGACAGCTCTCCTCTGGATGATCGTGCGGGGCCGGATTTCACGGCACGGCCATTATAGGGACATTACCGTCTGGACAGACTGCCGGATGGCGTGCCCGGCCGCTTCATGGGCCGTTCGCGGCGTCGGGCGCGGCGAGAATACAACAGATCCGCGCCGCGGATGTGACAACGCCCCGCCGGGAACCCGGACGGGGCGTCGATGACGGCCGCGCGCCGCCGTGCGGCGGCGGCCGGCGAATCAGCTTGCGTTGACTTCGCGGAGCACGGTGCGGCGCTTCTGGCGCAGCAGTTCCTCGTAGCCCTTCACGTAGTTCTGCGCCATCACCTTCGACGAGAAGCGTGCTTCGAACGCGGCGCGGACCTTCTCGCGCGGCAGCGTATCGAGGCGCTTGAGCGCCGCGACGGCCGACAGTTCGTCTTCGACGACGAAGCCCGACACGCCGTTGTCGATCACTTCCGGCACCGAGCCGCGCTTGAACGCGATCACCGGCGTGCCGCATGCCATCGCCTCGATCATCACCAGGCCGAAGGGCTCCGGCCAGTCGATCGGGAACAGCAGCGCGTGCGCGTTGCCGAGGAATTCGGTCTTTTCGGACTCGCTGATTTCGCCGATGTACTCGACGTGCGGCAGCGCGAACAGCGGCTTGATCTTCTCTTCGTAGTACGCGCGGTCGGCCTTGTCGAGCTTCGCGGCGATCTTGATCGGCAGGCCGGCCTGCTCGGCGATGCGGATCGCCGTGTCGACGCGCTTCTCCGGCGAGATGCGGCCGAGGAACGCGAGATAGCTCGGCTTCACGTTCGGGATCGGCGTCAGCAGGTTTTCCGGCAGGCCGTGATAAACGGTCGACAGCCAGTTCGCCTGCGGCAGCGGGATGCGCTGGTTGTCGGAGATCGACACGACCGGCACGTCGCTGAATGCGTTGAAGATCGGCTGCAGTTCCGGCAGGTCGAGACGGCCGTGCATCGTCGTCAGATGCGGAACCGGCTGGCGCGAGAACAGCGAGAACGGGTAGTAGTCGATGTGGCAGTGCAGGACATCGAACTCTTCCGCGCGGCGGCGCACCTGCTCGAGGAGCAGCATATGCGGTGCCATCACGTCGCGGATCGTCGGGTCGAGGCGCAGCGCCTGCGGCCAGCACGCTTCGAGCTTCGCGGAGGTTTGCGAATCGCCGCTCGCGAAGAGCGTGACGTCATGCCCCATCTCGACAAGTGCTTCGGTGAGGTAGGACACCACTCGCTCGGTACCGCCGTACAGCTTCGGGGGAACTGCTTCGTGCAACGGAGCGATTTGGGCGATTCGCATGCGTAACTCCTAAAAAATCGGCTAAAAACCAGGTTGGGTCGGCAACCTGCCGGCGGTCTCCGGGCTGGATGCATTTCGTCCGAAAAATTGGACGAATCAGCCTGCCGGGGGCGTCGAACCCGCGCTGCTCGAGGAGCGTCGGCGACGCGACAGGCATAGAACGTTTGAAACGAAGACCCGTTGACAGGGGTTCGTAAAAAAACCTGGAATCGAACCCGGAGCCGATTATCTAGGGTTAATCCCGATACGGCGCACAACATTTCAAACACTTTACTTTGTTACAAAGGCGCAACACTTTGCAACCCGCGGACTCGGGTGTCCGTTCTAGAGTGGAAGGCCCTTTTGGCGATCCTGGTCACCCGTGACTGCCGGCAGCTTGATTCCGGCACATGAGGCAGGACGGGATGCCGGATTTTATCTCAAAATAGATCGCGAGCCCCTGGCCAAGGCAAGATTCGCGCAGCGCAACGCATGCGTTGTTTACAATGCCGGATTATTCAGTCCGGGCGAACGCCGGCATGCGATCCCGCCGCAACGCTCAACCACCGAATCACCGCACGCATATTTTGGAATCTCTCACCCCTGCCCAGCGCAACGCCCACAACGCGAAGCTGTCGAGCTACGCGCACCGGCCGATCGCGTTCCTGTTCCGCTACATCCGCCTGCATCCCGTGGCCCACCTCATCGTGCTCTGCAGCGTGCTGGCCGCCGTCGGCTGCGCGCTCGGCTCGCAATACGCGATCAAGCACCTGATCGACGTGCTGGCGACCGGGCGCCATCACCCGGGCCCGCTGTGGAGCGCGTTCGCGCTGCTCGTCGGGCTGATCGCGGCCGACAACCTGCTGTGGCGCGTCGGCGGCTGGGTCGCCGCGCACACGTTCGTCGCGGTCACCGGCGACCTGCGGCGCGACCTGTTCCAGTACCTGATCGGCCATTCGCCGACCTACTACTCGGAAAAACAGCCCGGCACGCTCGCGAGCCGCATCACGGCCACGTCGAACGCGGTCTACACGTCGGAGAACACGATGGCGTGGAACGTGCTGCCGCCGTGCATCGCGGTGATGGGCGCGATCCTGATGATCATCGTCGTCAATCCGCTGATGGCCGCCGGCCTGCTCGGCTGCTCGGCCGTGCTGTCCGTGATCCTGTTCAAGCTCGCCGGGCGCGGCTCGGCCCGCCACCATGCGTTCGCGGCAAAGGCCGCGGCGGTCGACGGCGAACTCGTCGACGTGATCGGCAACATGGGCCTCGTGCGTGCGTTCGGGATGACGCTGCGCGAGCAGAAGCGTTTCGGCGCGACGGTCAAGGCCGAGATGGACGCGCGCCAGCAGAGCCTGCTCTATCTCGAGAAACTGCGCCTGCTGCACGCGGTGATCACCGCGATGCTGTCCGCCGGCCTGCTCGGCTGGGCACTGTGGCTGTGGGACCAGGGCCGCGCGACATCGGGCGACATCGTGCTCGTCAGCTCGCTCGGCTTCACGATCCTGCACGGCACGCGCGATCTCGCGGTTGCGCTCGTCGACGTCACGCAGCACGTCGCACGGCTGTCCGAAGCCGTGAAGACGCTGCTCGAGCCGCACGGGATGCAGGACCGCTCCGATGCGCAGCCGCTGTCGGCCAAGGGCGGCCGCGTCGCCTTCGAGCGCGTGACGTTCGCGTATCCGCACCGCCGTGCGATCCTCGACCACTTCGATCTCCATATCGAACCGGGCCAGCGCGTCGGCCTGATCGGCAAGTCGGGCGCCGGCAAGTCGACCGTGCTCGCGCTGCTGCAGCGCTTCTACGACACGCAGGACGGCGTCGTGAAGGTCGACGGCCAGGACGTGAAGGCGATCACGCAGGACAGCCTGCGCCACGCGATCGCGCTCGTGCCGCAGGACATCTCGCTGCTGCACCGGACGATCTACGACAACATCGCGTACGGCCGCCCCGACGCGACCCGCGACGAAGTGCTCGCCGCAGCGCGCGACGCGCGCTGCGCGGAGTTCATCGAGGCGATGCCGGAAGGTTATGACACGATCGTCGGCGACCGCGGCGTCAAGCTGTCGGGCGGCCAGCGCCAGCGCATCGCGATCGCGCGCGCGATCCTGAAGGATGCGCCGATCCTGCTGCTCGACGAAGCGACGTCGGCGCTCGACAGCGCATCCGAGGAAGCGATCCAGAGCGCGCTCGACCGCCTGATGGTCGGCCGCACGGTGATCGCGATCGCCCACCGCCTGTCGACGCTGCGCAACTTCGACCGGATCATCGTGATGAGCAACGGCAAGGTGATCGACGACGGCAGCCCCGAAGTACTGCGCAACCGCCCCGGCCTGTATCGCGACCTGCTCGCGAAGCAGCACGGCCGCCATCACGCGGCCCCCGACGGCAACGCGCCGACCGGCGAACGCGTGGCCTGACGCGTCCGCGCGCAGCCGATAAAAAAGCCGCAGTGCTTCACGCACTGCGGCTTTTTTTCATTGCATCGGGAACGGCCAGCCGGGATGGCGCGGAATGCGCCGCGCGATGCGTCGGACCTACCGGCTAGCCATGCTGCAGATCGCGCAGGAAGTTGTCGCGCCACACCGACACGTTGTTCTCGCGAAGCTGCGCGATCATGTCCGCGTAACGCGCGCGCCGCTCGGCGAGCGGCATCGTCAGCGCCTGTGACAGCGCATCGGCCATCCCGTCGATATCGATCGGATTGACGATCAGCGCGCCCGTCAGCTCGCGCGCGGCGCCCGCGAAACGCGACAGCACGAGCACGCCCGGATCGTCCGGATTCTGCGCGGACACATACTCCTTCGCGACGAGGTTCATCCCGTCGCGCAGCGGCGTCACGAAACCCACGCGTGCGAGCCGGTACAGCGCGGCCAGCACCTGGCGGTCGTACTGGCGGTGAATGTAGAGGATCGGCGCCCAGTCGAGCTCCGCGTAACGCCCGTTGATGCGCCCCGACTCCGCTTCGAGCTGCAGGCGGATGTCCTGGTATGCGCGCAGGTCCGCGCGCGTCGACGGTGCGATCTGCAGGAACGACACGCGGTTGCGGATCGACGCCTGGTGTTCGAGCAGTTTCTCGAACGCGCGGAACCGCTCGACGAGCCCCTTCGAATAATCGAGCCGGTCGACGCTCATGATCAGTTGCCGCCCGCGCAGCGACGTCGCGAGCGTGCGTACGGCCTTGCCGTGCTCGCCCGCCTGCGCGAGCGTCGCGATCTCGTCCGGATATACGCCGATCGGATAGGCGGCCGCACGCAGCGTCTGGCCGAACGCGCGCACGCGCACCGTGTGGCCGTCGCGTTCGACCTCGCCGCCCGCCTCGAATTCGACGTAGTCGCAGAACGCGCGCAGGTCGGGCTCGGTCTGGAAACCGAGCAGGTCGAACGCGCACAGCGACTCGACGAGCTCGCGGTGCGGCGGCACGTTGACAAGCACCTGCGCGGCCGGAAACGGGATGTGCAGAAAGAAGCCGATGCGGTTCTTCACGCCGGCCTCGCGCAGCGCGCGTGCGAACGGGATCAGGTGATAGTCGTGCACCCAGATCACGTCGTCGTCCTGCAGCAGCGGCACGAGCTGCTGCGCAAGCCACACGTTGACGCGGCGATAGCCGTCGAATTCGTGGCGGTCGTACTGGATCAGGTCCGCGCGGTAATGGAACGCGGGCCACAGCGTCGCATTCGAGAAGCCGCGGTAATACTGGTCGTAATCGCGGCGCGACAGGCCGACGGTCGCGAACGTCACGGGCCCGCGCTCCTCGATGCGGATCTGCGGCGCGCCGGAGGCGACGACCTCGCCGCTCCAGCCGAACCACATGCCGCCCGTCTCCTTCAGCGCATCGTAGACGCCGATCGCGAGGCCGCCCGCCGCCGGTTCGCCTTCCGAAATCGGGGCGACGCGGTTTGAAACGATGATGAGCCGGCTCATGCGTGCGGCAGCCCCGCGCCAAGCCAGCACGCGATCTGCTCGTGCAGCGCGTCGACCGAGTCGAGCCGCATGCGGGCGGACGTCTCGCCCGCGCCGACCTTGATCGACAGGCCGCCGCGCGCGTTGACCACCGCGAAGCCCTTCTCGTCGGTCAGGTCGTCGCCCGCGAACAGCGGCATGCGGCCCGCGAACGGCGGCTCGTCGAGGAACGCGGCCAGCGCACGCCCCTTGTCGACACCCTTCGGCTTGATCTCGAACACCATCTTGCCGGGCTGCAGCACATACGCATCCGCGTATTCGGCGACGAGGCGCTCGGCCGCTTCGCGCGCAACCGCCTCGCGCTCGGGCGCGTTGCGATAGTGCAGCGCGACGGCCGCGCCCTTGATTTCGAGCAGCATGCCCGAATGACGGTCGACGACGGCCGCGAGCTCGCGCTCGATGCGCAGCAGACGTTCGTCGTTGAAGCCGATGCGCTGCGTGTCGCCGTTCGCATCGCGGCGCTCAGCGCCGTGCAGGCCGGCGATCGGCAGGCCGGGCATCTTCAGGAACGTGTCGAGGTTGTCGATGCCGCGCCCGGACACGATCGCGACGGCGCCGTGCGAGCGGCGGCGCAGCTCGTCGAGCAGCGTCGGCAGCGACGGCGGAACGTGAATGCTATCGGGCGTCGGCGCCAGTTCGACGAGCGTGCCGTCGAAGTCGAAGAAGAACGCGGTATCGGTCAGGGACAGGGAAGCCGGAACGGATTGCATCGATTCGATAATGTGAGGGGCGGCCGGCAAACGCCGGGCTGCCGCTGCGCGAATGGAATTGTGCGCATCTTACCGCGCCTGCGCATCGAGTTGGGCGAAACCGGCGCATCGCAAGCAGCGCGCCGCCAGCCGCGTCAACTGCGACATATTGCCCCGCTCGCCCGCGCCGTACGGGTTTCGAAAGGACGCAGGCGCGCGAATTGCGCTACAGTCGCAACCGCCTGCCGCGCGACGCATGGCGCCGCGCCGGCCGGCCACCATTCCGTCCGATCGAGCCCCAGGATGCCGTCTGCCCGTCCCGCGCCGCGCCGGCGCTTCTCCCGTTTCATCCGCACGGCCGCGGCCCTCGCCGCCGCCATGGCGCTCGCCGCGTGCACGCACGACGAGCCGCGCTGGAACCTGACCAACGTCACCGGCCACCTGCCCGACCTGTCGTTCACGCTGACGGGCGGCGACGGCCATCCCGTCGAAGCCGATGCATTCCGCGGCCGCGTCGCGCTCGTCTACTTCGGCTACACGCACTGCCCCGATGTCTGCCCCGAAACGATGGCGCGGCTGATGGAAGTGCTCGCGAAGCTCGGCCCACAGGCGAACGACGCGCGCATCCTGTTCGTCTCGGTCGATCCCGCGCGCGACACGCCGCAGGCGATGCAGTCGTATGTCGCCGCGTTCGACCCCGCGCATGCGCGCGGCCTGACCGGCACCGACCGCCAGATCGAATCGCTCGCAAAGCGCTATCGCGTTGCGTACCAGATGGAAAAACGCGATCCGTCCGGCGGCTACGAAGTCACGCACAGCTCGGCCGTCTACATCTTCGACGCGAGCGGCCGCGCGCGCCTGCTCGCGACCGACCGCGACTCGCCCGACGCCATCGCCGCCGATGTGCGCCGGATCATCGACACCGCCCCCACTACCTGAATGCATTCCGACATGAAGACGAAGACGACCCTCAAGACGTTCGCCCTCCTCGCCGCGCTGTGCGCCACCGCCCAGGCCTATGCCGCCGGCACGATCACCGCGCAGAACGCGTGGGTGAGGTGGCTGCCGAACAAGCTGCCGGCCGGCGGCTACGTGACGCTCGTGAACACGGGCGACAAGCCGGTCGATCTCGTCGATGTCGACAGCCCCGACTACGGGATGACGATGCTGCACCAGACCGTCTCGAACGGCTCGACGCAGAAGATGGAAATGGTCGACAAGCTGACGATCCCCGCGCGCGGCAAGGTCGACATCGCGCCGGGCGGCTATCACTTCATGCTCGAGGAGCCGAAGCACGCGATCAAGCCGGGAGACACCGTGCACCTGCGCCTGAAATTCTCCGACGGCGAAACGGTCGACACGCCGTTCGCCGTGAAGTCGCCGGCCCAGGCGAAGTGATGCGCGCGCGATGAACCTCCTGTACTGGCTCGATCCGTGGGAACCGTCGCCGACCGTCGTCATCGCGGTGCTGACGGCTGCCGTGCTGTTCGCGCGCGGCATGAAGAAGGCGAAGGTGTCGCCGCTGCGGCAGTTCTCGTTCTGGTTCGGGCTGACGGCACTCTACATCGCGCTGCATACGCGGCTCGACTATTTCTTCGAGCACGAGTTCTTCCTGCACCGCGTGCAGCACCTCGTGCTGCACCACCTCGGGCCGTTCTTCATCGCGCTGTCCTATCCGGGCGCGGCGATTCGCGCGGGCATCCCGTTTCGCTGGCGGCAGCGCTTCGTGCGCCCCGCGCTCGCGTGGGCGCCCGTGCGCGCGACGCTCGACGTGGTGTTCCATCCCGTCGTCGCGGTCGTGCTGTTCGTCGGGCTGATCTATTTCTGGCTGCTGTCGCCGATCCACTTCATCGCGATGCTCGACTGGCGCCTCTATCGCGTGATGAACTGGAGCATGGTGATCGACGGGCTGCTGTTCTGGTGGCTCGTCGTCGATCCGCGCCCCGCGCCGCCCGCGCGGCTGTCGCCCGGCCGCCGGATCCTGATCGTCGTCGCGGCGATCCCGCCGCAGATCGCGCTCGGCGCGCTGATCTTCTTCACGCCGCACGAGCTGTATCCGATCTACTCGATCTGCGGCCGCGCGTTCACGTGGCTGAGCCCGCTGCGCGACCAGCAGATCGGCGGCCTGCTGCTGTGGATTCCCGGCTCGATGATGAGCGTGATCGGCGCGCTGATCGCGCTGCGGCACTGGCTGCGGCTGTCCGCGCGCGGGCGCCTGATCGGCGAACGGGCCGTGCAGCGCGCGGACCAGCCATCGGTGGCGCGCACCGCGCACTGACTGCCGGGCGCGTCGCGCATCACGCGCGCGTGCTGCTCATCCACACGTGCGGGATACCATCCTCGTCGTGCACGTCCGAACTCGGCGTGAAGCCGAATGCGCCGTAAAAGCGCTGCAAGTGGGCCTGCGCATGCAGGCTCACGGGCGTATCCGGCCACTGCGCGCGGATATGCTCGAGCGCGCGCGACAGCAGCCCGTTGCCGAGGCCCGCGCCGCGAAACGCGGCGGTCGTCAGCACGCGGCCGATGCGCACGTCGGTGTTCTGCGCATCGGGCAGCAGCACGCGCAGATAGCCGGCCAGACGGCCGGCCGGATCGTATGCGGCCAGGTGCCACGCGGCCTGGTCCGCATCGTCGATGTCGTGATACACGCAGTTCTGCTCGACCACGAACACCGCGCTGCGCGCTTCGAGGATCGAGTAGATTTCGCGCGCCGTCAGCGCGTCGAAGGATTTCCAGCGCCAGTCGAGATCGGCGGCGCTCGGGGATGCGGCGGGTGCGGATGCGTTCATGTGCGGTCCTGATTCGGGCGCGCCGGCCGGCGCGCGGCAACCGCTGATTATGCCTCGAAGCACGCGCGACCGTCCGCCCGCGCGTAACGCCCGCGCGCAAAAAAGGCCCCGCATTGCGCGGGGCCTGTCCGTCATGCCGGCATCTTGCCGAAGCGGCCACTGTTGAAATCCTCGATCGCGGTACGGATCTCCGCTTGCGAGTTCATCACGAACGGCCCGTAACCGACGACGGGCTCGTCGATCGGCTCGCCGCTCAGGATCAGCAGCTTCGCGTCGCCGTTCGCTTCGATCTCGACGTCGCGGCCGTCGCGACCCAGTTGCACGAACTGCGCTTCGCGGGCGACCGTCTCGCCGTTCACCTGCACCGTGCCGCTCAGCACGACCACCGCGAGCGTACGCCCGTCGGCGACCGGGAACCGCGCATGGCCGCCTGCCACGAGCCGCACGTCCCACACGTCGATCGGCGTGTGCGTGCGGGCCGGGCCGCGCCGCCCGTCGAGTTCGCCCGCGATGATCCGCGCACGCCCCGCGCCGTCCGGCAATTCGACCACGGGGATGTCCGCGTTCAGCAGCGTCTGGTAGCCGGGTGCGCCCATCTTGTCCGCGGCGGGCAGGTTCACCCACAGCTGCACCATCTCGAGCGGGCCGCCACGCTTCGTGAATGCCTCCGAGTGGAATTCCTCGTGCAGGATCCCGCTCGCGGCCGTCATCCACTGCACGTCGCCCGGGCCGATCACGCCGCCCGCGCCGGTCGAGTCGCGGTGCGCGACTTCGCCGTCATAGACGATCGTCACCGTTTCGAACCCGCGATGCGGATGCTCGCCGACACCGCGCGGAGCCGAAGCCGGCTCGAACGTCGCGGGGCCCGCGTAGTCGAGCAGCAGGAACGGGCTCAGGTGCGCGCCGTGAGACTGGTAGCTGAACATCGAACGCACCGGGAAACCGTCGCCGACCCAATGGCCGCGCGGCGCACTGTACACCCCCTGGATCTTCTTCATTGCCCTCTCCAAATTGCGGCGAAACACATGTTTCGCATCCTGAGCATGAATATAGAGGTGGAACGATCGATCCGGTAGACTGCCAAAATCGCACTCAGCGTTCCATTTCATGAACGATAAAGAACGAGATCTGAACGATCTCTACTATTTCGTGCAGGTCGTCGAGCATGGCGGCTTCGCGCCGGCCGGGCGCGCGCTGGACATGCCGAAATCGAAGCTGAGCCGTCGCGTCGCACTGCTCGAGGCGCGGCTCGGGATGCGGCTGATCCAGCGCTCGACGCGCCGCTTCACGGTCACCGACGTCGGCCAGACCTATTACGCGCATTGCCGCGCGATGCTCGTCGAGGCCGATGCGGCCGACGAGGCGATCGCGCTGCTGCACGAGGAGCCGCGCGGCATCGTGCGCGTCAGTTGCCCGATCGTGCTGCTCGATTCGCTGGTCGGCGCGATGATCGCCGCGTTCATGGCCGAGTGCCCGCGCGTCGAGATCCACCTGGAAGCGACCAACCGGCGCGTCGACGTGGTCGGCGAAGGGATCGACGTCGCGATCCGCGTGCGCCCGCCGCCGCTCGAGGACAGCGATCTCGCGCTGCGTGTGCTGGCCGAGCGCGGCCAGTGCCTCGTCGCGAGCCCCGCACTGCTGCGCGAACATGGCGTGCCGGCCGTTCCCGCCGATCTCGCGCGTCTGCCGAGCCTCGATCACGGCGTGCCGCAGTCCGCGCACGTGTGGCGGCTGCGCGGGCCCGACGGCGCTCAGGCCGAAATCCATCACCAGCCGCGCTTCGTGACGGGCGGCATGCTCGCGCTGCGCGCGGCGGCGGTCGCGGGCGTCGGTGTCGTGCAATTGCCGACGATGATGGTACGCGACGAGGTCGCGCACGGCGAACTGGCGACCGTGCTGCCGGACTGGGCGCCGCGCCGCGAGATCGTGCACGCAGTATTCGCGTCGCGGTGCGGGCGCTGCTCGATTTTCTGGCGGAGCGGTTTGCCGGGCTCGAGCCCGATTGAGCGCACCGCGTCACACGCAACCGCACGCTGCAGACCGCACGCGCGTGCCGTAGACTGCGGGACGCGCATCGCGCATTTTGCGCATCGCGCATGTTCACAACCCCTATCGCTTTCCCGCCATGTTCACGCTGTCCAACGACCCCACCGCCTCCAAGGCCGATCAATATGCGACGCTCGTCGAGCAGGCACGCGCGCTCGTCGAGTCCGAACGCGACCTGACCGCGAACGCGGCGAATTTCTCCGCGCTCGTCTACCACTCGCTCGACCGCCTCAACTGGGCCGGCTTCTACTTCTTCGACGGGGCCGAACTCGTGGTCGGGCCGTTCCAGGGCAAGCCGGCGTGCGTACGGATCGCGCTCGGCAAGGGCGTATGCGGGACGGCCGCGCAGACGCGCGAGACGCAGGTCGTGCGCGACGTGCATGACTTCCCCGGCCATATCGCGTGCGATGCGGCATCGGAATCGGAAATCGTCGTGCCGCTGGTAGCCGGCGACGGCACGCTGATCGGCGTTTGGGACGTCGACAGCCCGGTCGCCGCACGCTTCGACGATGAAGACCGCAAAGGGATGGAAGCGCTGTGCCGCGTGTTCGTCGAACACGCATGGCAGAAAGCGCGCGGTTAAGCCGCGTTCTCGCGTCACGCAACAGGCAACCGCAGTCGCGGGTGAATCGTGCCGCGCGACCTCGAACGAAACAGGCCCTGCTGCGGGGCCCGTTCATTTGCACCGCTGCGCCGCTGCGCCGCCTGACGCGGCGCACTGCACGCGTCAGGCCACGTGCGTGCCGGAAAGCGCCGCAAATGCCAGCGGCTTCGCATCGTCGGTCAGCACCTCGAAGCCCGTTTCCGTCACCACGACCATGTGCTCCCATTGCGCGGACAGCGAATGGTCCTTCGTGACGACCGTCCAGCCGTCCGGCAGCACGCGCGTGTCGCGCTTGCCCGCGTTGAGCATCGGCTCGATCGTGAAGATCATCCCCGGCCGCAGCGGCACGCCGGTGCCCGGACGGCCGTAGTGAAGCACCTGCGGCTCGTCGTGATAGACGTCGCCGATGCCGTGCCCGCAGTACTCGCGGACCACGCTGAACCCTTCGCGATGCGCGACCTGCTGGATCGCGTAACCGACGTCGCCCAGCGTCGCGCCCGGACGCACCGCACGGATACCCGCGTGCATCGCTTCGTAGGTTGCCGCGACGAGACGCCGCGCGAGTTCGCCCGGTTCGCCGACGAAATACATGCGGCTCGTATCGCCGTACCAGCCGTCCTTGATCACCGCGATGTCGAGGTTCACGATGTCGCCGTCACGCATCGGGCGTGACGATGGAATGCCGTGACAGACCACATGGTTGACCGACGCGCACAGGGTCTTCGGATAGCCGTGGTAGCCGATGTTCGCCGGTATCGCGCCGAGCACGTCGACGATGTATTCGCGGCAGCGCGCGTCCAGTTCATCGGTGGAGACGCCAGGCTTCACATGCTCGGCGATCATCGTCAGCACCTGCGACGCGAGCTTCGCGGCCTCGCGCGACTTGGCGATTTCCGCGGTGCCGCGGATCGGGATTTCGCGCTTCGCCATTACGCCACCTGCTCGATGCCATGCGCGACCGGCTCTGCCGGAGCCACATCGCCGCCCCGCGCTTCGGCCTCGATCAGCATCCGGCAGATGTCACCGTACGACAGCGCCGGATTGAGTTCCGCCAGCATCCCGACACGCAGCCAGTGTTCGGCCTGTGCGTTGATCGACCGACTCAACGCCGTGCTCGTCGAGCGCAGCCGTTCGTGCATGTGCTCGGAAATCTTGATGATGCCCATATATCCCCAATTAAACGAAACGTAGTCGATTCGTATATTACGCTGCGCGTGACTGCCGGGCAAGGCGTTCGGAGGCCATCGCGCCATCGGTCGGCCGCCGCCAATGCACCGTTGACACCGAATTCCAGTTTGCTGGAGAATCAATCCATCATGCAAGAATCAGTGACGACCGCTGCCGACGATACCGGCATCAACGAGCGCATCGCCCGGCGCGTGCGCGATCTGCGTACTGCTCGAGGCTACACGCTCGATGCGCTGGCCGCGCGCTCCGGCGTCAGCCGTTCGATGATCTCGCTCATCGAACGCGCGTCGGCCAGCCCGACGGCCGTCGTGCTCGACAAGCTCGCGGCAGGTCTCGGCGTGTCACTGGCCGGGCTGTTCGGCGGCGACCGGGACGACACGCCCGCGCAGCCGCTGGCACGGCGCGCGCAGCAGGCCGAATGGCGCGATCCGGCGTCCGGCTATGTGCGGCGCAACCTGTCCCCGCCCGGCTGGCCGTCGCCGATCCAGCTCGTCGAGGTCGATTTCCCGCCCGGCGCGCGCGTCGCGTACGACAGCGGCGGACGCGAAAGCGCGCTGCATCAGCAGATATGGATCATCAGCGGCCGCGTCGACGTCACGTTCGGCAGCGAGCTTCACGAACTTCACGAAGGCGACTGTCTGGCCATGCGGCTCGATCGGCCGCTGATCTTCAGCAATCCGTCGTCGCATGCCGCGCACTATGTCGTCGTGATCTGCGATGCATCCGCGGCCGGCGCGCGGAGCGCGTGATGCGCGCGCGTGTGCGCAACCCGTTCAAAACCAACCGGAGCCGTTATGAATTCCCCGAAACAGCGCGACGACGTGCGCCTGATCGATTGCAGCGAGGCCGAGCACGCAGCGGCCATCCTCGAGATCCTGAACGACGCGATCGTGAATTCGACCGCGCTGTACGACTACCGGCCGCGCCCGCCGGAAGCGATGGTCACGTGGTTTGCAACGAAGCGCGCGGGCGGTTTTCCGGTCGTCGGCGCGGTGGACGCGTCGGGCACGCTGCTCGGCTTCGCGAGCTGGGGTACGTTCCGCGCGTTCCCCGCGTACAAGTACACGGTGGAACACAGCGTCTACGTGCACCGCGACCAGCGCGGCCGCGGGCTCGGCGAACTGCTGCTGCGCGAAGTGGTCCGGCGTGCGCGCGAAGCGCAGGTGCACGTGCTGGTCGGCTGTATCGATGCAACCAATGCCGGGAGCATCGCACTGCATACGAAACTGGGATTCGTGCACTCGGGCACGATCACGGAGGCGGGATTCAAGTTCGGCCGCTGGCTCGATGCGGCGTTCTATCAGTTGAAGCTCGAAACGCCGGCGCAGCCGGTGGATGGCTGATCGCCCGCTTGGCCGTTGCATCCGCAACGGCCAAGCGGGGCTTTTGTGTTATCGAGGCCACCAAACCATGGGTCACCGAGGAGTCCGGTTTCCATCAAGCCGTGGGCTGGAAGGTAGCGACCTTGTTCCGACCGGTTGCCTTTGCATAGTAGAGCGCCTCGTCGGCCGCCTTGATCACGGCGCTCGGCTCACCCTCCTGATCCGGCGCCCAACTCGCCAGTCCGATACTGGCGGTGACGCGCCCGTATTCGCTTCCGGCGTGCTCGAGTGCCAGTTCGTCGATTGCCGCGCGAATCCGCTCGGCAATCTGGGCTGCCCCCGTCTGCGGGGTATCGGGGAGCAACACCACGAATTCCTCCCCGCCGTAGCGAGCCGCGGTATCTACCGGCCGGCGGATGTTTTCGCCGATGCAGCGTGCGACCGCTGTCAACGCGTCGTCGCCCGCCTGGTGGCCATAGATGTCGTTGTAGGCCTTGAAGCGGTCAACGTCGACGAACAGCAGCGAGAAAATGGAACTGGCCCGCCGTGCGCGACGCCATTCCCGGTCCAGCACTTCGCCAAAGCTGCGGCGATTGTTCAGGCCGGTGAGACCGTCGGTGCGCGCCAGCAGCACAAGCTCGGATTCCGCACGCATCCGGCGCCGCAGTTGCGCGCCGAGCATGAAGGACAGCGCAATAAACGCGGCGCCGAACGTCACCACAAGCGCACCGATCGTCACGGCGCGGTGCGACCACGCCGCATAGATGTCCTGCTCGGCTTCCGCAACCATGATGATCAGCGGCAGCGTCGGTAGATGCTTGAAGTAGTAGAGACGGCGCACGCCGTCGATCGACGACGTTTCCGAGAACGAGCCCTCCGGGGCGGCTCCGAACCGTCGAAAGGTTGCCGCCTTGCTGATGTCGCGGCCGATGGTACGGACATCATATGGCTGGCGCATGACCATGACGCCATCCTTGCCGATCAGGGACATCGAGCCATGCTGCCCCAGCGACAGCCCCGCGAACAACTGGTGGAAATATTCGAGGTTGACTGCAATCAGCGCGATGCCGGCAAACGAACCGTCAGGATTCGAGATTCGCCGCGACAGCGCAATGCTGAGCATGCCGCTGCGCAGGCGCGACGCGAACGGATCGCTGACATAGAGCCCCACGTTTGGGTTGTCGCGGTGAACGGTGAAGTACTTGCGATCGGCGAAATTGCCCTTGCGCGGAACATCGTTGGCCGAATCCAGAATGATGTTGCCGTCGGCATCGAGCACCAGTTGCGAACCGAGAAATTGCGCGGTCATCGAGTTGTCGAACAGCACGCCCTGCCGCAGGGCCGGCGAAGCAGCCATCACGTCGGGCCGCTGCAGGCCATGGATCAACGCCTGCAAGGACAGATCGTAGAGTTCGAAGTTGCGCTCGATGTCGCGCTCGGCCATCAGGCCGAGATTTCGCGAGGTCTCGCTGGCGCGCTCCAGTGCGTCGTGGCGGCTCTGGAACAGTTGCAGCACGCACAGGCCCATCAGCGCGCAGGCGATCACGATGCCGACTGCCACAATGGAGTAAGGTGCTGCCGTCCGGGGGTGCATGGGTCTCCTTACCGCATAAGTGTGCGCCCGCGCCGGGCGTGGTTTCCGCATACTAAATCGGACAGGCACATTTGCAAGCGCAGAGCGAAACTGATCGAAAGGCGAACCTCGCGCGACGGTGTCGGAGCCGCCGGCAAACCCGGGTAGCAAAGTGACTTTATGTCCGACCCACGACAAGGCGTCACCCGATTCGATTGACGCGAATCGACGAGGCAAGCCTCGCCGACCATCGGACACCATCTCGATGTGAAACCCGTCGAAAGCGAGACAGAAAAAGAAAAGCCCCGCCAAAGCGGGGCTTTTCTCTTCCTACCTGGAGGCGCGAGCCGGAGTCGAACCGGCCTAAACGGCTTTGCAGGCCGTCATAACATTATATAAATCAAATATTTATTTAGATTAACCGCCTCATTTAACCATCAGGCAGCTGCGCATCGCCGCAACAGATACTGAATCGAGCAGGACTCGCGACATAGCGCAATGAGGGACCTCAACATCAATCACGGCCTGTTGACTGTTGAACTCATAGCTTGGACGCGCTCGACCACCGTCAATTGCGCAGCGGGCTTAGGTTGCGGGAATAGCGTATAGAAGCCGCGCGCATGGCCCATAGCCATCAGAATTCGTGCCAGCGTTTCAATACTGCCCACTCCGCTCAATTCAAACCGTTTGTACGTCCGAAGTGCCACGCCGGCCTTTTCGGCAAACGCCGCCTGAGTAAATCCACCGCGAACCCGCTCGCCACGTACCCGCATCGCTACGTACTTTCCGATGTCCCGTTCGCTGGCTGACTGTAAGAATTCAAGCTGTTGCTCTGGCGTCATATCAACGTGCCATTTTTGGCACCAAGTGTGGATAACCCTGCTCGCCAGCATAAGTGCTCTGGCACAATAAGTCATGAGCACAGGATATCCGTCGCAAAATTTCAACCGATTCGGTACATTTTTTGTCGCAACATCTTGCGGAACCGTGTCAGTTCTTGCTAGACTCCAGCCACAGGATTTTGTTAGGTAGACAGGAGAAAGAAATGGCACTCACCGCATTTGGCAAGGCCGTGCGGAAAGCGCGGGTCGATATTGGTCAAACGCTGTTGTCGATGGCTGCGGAGTTGAATACAACGGCGTCGTTTCTCAGCGCCATGGAAACCGGGCGCAAGAAAATTGGCGCTCAATGGATCGCGAAAATCGGGACGTTCTTTGAAGACAAGGGGCATCCGATCCCGGATCTGGAACAGTTGGCTGCGGTGTCCAACGAGACCGTTCCGGTTGACGGCTTGCCGCTTCAGCAACAGATGTTGGTGGCGGGTTTCGCGAAGTCGAGTTTTACGGCCGAGGAGCTGAAGCAGGTTGCTCAGTTGCTCGAAAAGATTAACAAACGGAAGAAAGAGTAACTATGCCGGACGCAGACAATCGACCGTATGTGATGAGAGGCAATCGAGTGGTACATCGATCCGCCGTAGAAATCGTTCAGAGCGCGGAGACGTTCTGCCGCCTGTTTCGCGTTAGCAGGAAGACGCGGCTGAATATCGCTCAGTTCTTCGAGTCGTTGTCAACGCGTTCGATTTGCATCGACCCGATTGAAGACGACGAGTGGCTGTTGTTCACGGACGCAATCTGCTCGCCGGAAACATTCACGATCCTCGTCCCCGAAAGCACGTATATCAAGGCATGCAGCGGGGACGAGACAGCAATCAGCACCATCTGTCACGAGATCGGGCACCTGGTGCTGGCACATAAGGCCGTCCTGCACAATGAAAAAAGTGCGAAACCGTCCCAAGGAGAGGACGCCGAATGGCAAGCCGATGCCTTCGCGGATTACCTGATGGCACGGATGGGCCTGACGCCGAGCACACAGTTGACGCTCGATTTTCGCGACGACGAATAAAAAGGCCTCAAGCGTTGGCGCGCAGGAGGCCTTGAAGAAGCTTTCAAAAACGTGGCACTCAACGATCTCATGAGTGAAACGTCTTGGTGTTGCTGTGTGAGAGCAGCGATGGTATGCCTTGTTAGGCAGGATTGTCAACATCAAGTTCCATGCTGAGGTCGCTGAGATAGGAGCCCAAAATGGCTACCAACAACAGCGAAGAACAGGTCATCTACCGGATGACCATCACGGTTAAGGGGCGGGTGATTCGGCGACCGAATGGCCAACCGTTCCGCATCGTGCTTCGCACTCCTAAAGCGAAGTAAACCGTAGAACCAGCGCAGGACTCAGGGAAGGCCTCTTCGGTAGCCTCCCCTGCTTTTGATGACCTAACTTGGAACGTGACATGTCAAAGAAGATTTTCGTTGAACGCCGCCCTGAGGGTGACTACGCAGTGCGCCGACCAAACTCCCAGCGGGCCAGCGACGTACTGCCTACCCAGCGAGAGGCAATTGAGCGTGCAAAGCAACTGAACAACGGCACTCCCCCGCTCGTCGAGCGCGTTCGGCATACCGACAAAGGTGGCCCCGATAAGTGGCGCAAGCCGTAAGAGTCATCGTGATGCTGTAGCTTGCATGCGACTCAGGATGTCGCCCGATCAGGGCGACGTCTACGCACCCCGTAGTTCAGGGGATGGAATGATAAGCGCAAGGCTTATCCAGCAAGGCTCCCGCCCCTTGCTGTAGCAAATCTGTAGCATGCAAAAAAGCCCGCTCGCAGCGGGCTTTCGTATTCTTGAATCTGCCAAATCGCTCCATCAAGCTGCTACGTGGGACGTAGCGACCTTGTTCCGCCCGGTTAACTTCGCGTAGTACAGCGCCTCGTCTGCGTCCTTGATCACCGCGCTTGGCTCACCGTCTTGATCCGACGTCCACGTCGCCAAACCAATACTGGCCGTCACGCGCCCATATTCGCTGCCGGCGTGCTCAAGCGCCAGATCATCGATCGCTGCACGAATCCGTTCGGCGATCTGCGCGGCTCCGGCCTGCGGCGTGTCCGGAAGCAGCACGACGAATTCCTCCCCGCCATAGCGAGCCGCAGTATCGACCGGGCGCCGGATGCTCTCGCCGATACAACGGGCGACCGCAGCCAGCGCATCATCCCCTGCCTGATGGCCGTAAGTATCGTTGTAAGCCTTAAAGCGGTCGACGTCGACGAACAGCAGCGAGAAGACGGAATGCGAGCGTCTGGCGCGACGCCACTCCCGATCCAACACCTCCCCGAAGCTGCGGCGATTGTTCAGGCCGGTGAGCCCGTCGGTGCGCGCAAGCAGCACCAGCTCGGACTCAGCACGCATGCGACGCCGCAGTTGTCCACTGAGCAAGATCGACAGCGCGATGAAAGCAGCGCCGAAGGTTGCTACTAACGCGCCGATTGTTACGGCGCGGTGCCGCCATGCTGCATAGATGTCCTGCTCGGCTTCCGCCACCATAATAATCAGCGGCAGCTTGGGCAGGTGCTTGAAGTAGTAGAGCCGGCGCACGCCGTCGATTGAGGCGGTCTCCGAGAACACCCCCTCTGGTGCGGATTTGAACCGCCGGAAAGTCGCGGCCTTGCTGATATCGCGGCCGACGATACCGTCCGTATACGGCTGACGCATCACCATGATGCCGTCCGTGCCGATCAGCGAAATCGAACCGTGCTGCCCGAGTGACAGGCCGGAGAAGAGTTGGTGGAAATACTCGAGGTTGAGGCCGATCAGCGTGATGCCGGCAAACGAGCCATCCGGGTTCGAGATGCGCCGCGACAGAGCAATGCTCGGCGTGCCGCCGCGCAGGCGCGACGCGAACGGATCGCTGACATAAAGACCAACGTCTGGGTTATCGCGATGGATGGTGAAGTACTTACGATCGGCGAAATTTCCCTTGCGCGGCACGTCGCTGGCGGAATCCAGGATGATGTTGCCCCCAGCATCGAGCACCAGCATCGAACCGATGAATTTGGCACTCATTGCGTGGTCGAACAGCACGCCTCGTCGCACCGCGGGCGCTGCCGCCATCACGTCAGGCCGCTGCAGGCCATGGATCACCTGCTGCAAGGACAGGTCGTAGAGTTCGAAGTTACGCTCGATGTCGCGCTCAGCCATCAGACCGAGATTGCGCGAGGTTTCGCTGGCTCGCTCGAGCGCGTCGTGGCGACTCTGGAACAACTGCAACACGCACAGGCCCATCAGCGCGCAGGCGATCACGGCGCCGACTGCCACGATCAAATAGGGGGCCGCCTTCCGAGAATGCATGGTCTCCTCATCGCAAAATGAGCCTCGCCAGACGCTGGGCCTTTTCCGCATACTAAATCGCACGGACATATTTGCAAGCGCAGCGTGATACAGACCGGAAATCCCAACTCATGCAATGCCGTCGAGCTACGAGGAAAACCCGACCAGCAAATAGCACCTATATGTCCGAGCGATGACAACATGTCCGCAGCCTCGGTAAACACTGGTTGACAGACCCGCCCCTCCGTGACGATCTACCGCTCTTCCGGAAGTGGTAAATTCATACGAAAATCACATCTACGAGAGAACATATGGCCCGAGCCATGATCTGCGTCGGCGACACAACGACGCATGGCGGCCGCGTGCTGGAGGGCAGCGCGACCGCGACCATTGACGGAAAGCCCATTGCTGGCGTGGGGCACAAGGTACTTTGCCCGCAGTGCAAGGGAGTCTTTCCGATCCTGCCCGCCACGGGGCGGCGATACCCGCACACCTTTGATGGACGAGAAACCGCCATCGAGGGTATGAAAACCGCGTGCGGAGCGACGCTGATCGCCTCGCAGTCGTCCGCCACACTCGACGACGTCGGATCTGGCGAAGCGACGACAGGCGGCGCAGTTTCGGCCGTCGCCGCTACTGCAGCAGCGCTTGCCCCCTCACCGACGCTCTGCCTCGAATGCCTGAAAGCTGCGGCCGAGAATGCCGCGACGATGATCGCGCGCGGGTAGGACATGACCGAAAATTCGATCGAAGCATTCTTCTTCAAGCGGCAACAGCAGTTGACCATGCAGGTTCACCTGTACGCCCTTGTCGACGGCCTTCTTTACGCCGACGCGGCCAACGGTTCACCACCGCCACGATCACAGTCGGCAGCCGCCCTGTTCGACAACACTCCCGACGCGTCGCTGGCCGATGCCGGACCGTGGCTAGTCGACTACGAGCGCGCGTCCGGCAATGTCCGCCGCACTCTTTCCACAATGGCCAGCAGCTCCACGGGCGTGTCCTGGCTGATCAGCGGATACCCGATTGAATCGCTCGCTGACGAGCTGCGCAGCCGCCTCGACGTACGCTTTCCGGACGGGCGCACGGCCCTGCTTCGCTTCTACGATGCCCGCATCATGGCCGACGTCGCGCCGCTGATGGAATTCACGCAGCGCATGCAGTTCTTCGTCTCGACATTCGACTGGCTCGTTGAAGTGAATGGAAAACTGAAGGGAGTACACCCGCATGCTTGAACTGACAAGCGAACAGGTCGCCGGCCTTGCCGGGATCGATGCACGCGGATATGTCGAGCGCGTCAGACAGGATCTCGTCAAAGCTGATCCGAAACTTGCCGATGACAGTACGTTGTCGACGCGGCTCTGGAACGCATACGTTGCCGCGCGACAGCTCGGTATCCAAGCAGATGCAAACGTCGAAGCGTTTCTCCACATCGAAGCGTACTCCCCGAGTTTCTATACGAAGCCTGCGACACGGACATGGCTCACTCGTCCCGGACGATCGCCGGACGAACGCTTTCACGACTACTTCCGCGTCATGAAATGGCGCATCGAACATCCGGAATACGACAGGAGATCAACAGATGGCGGGGTTCGCGGTACCGATAATCGAAGCAGCAGCGGCGGAGCTTGGGCCGGTATTAGCGCGAGCTGGCGTCGCCTTATTGGGCGGCCTGGGACTGGCGGGGACGGCGAGCCTGTCTAGCGATACGCCGAAGGACGAGACCAAGGCCAAGACGGACGCCAAGGCAGTGCCGCGCACCGGAGAAAAGTGCAAAAAATGCCCGCCGGAAGAATCTGGGCAGCCCCTCCGCAGAAACTATCACATGTCTGCACATGCTCGAAGCTACCAAGGCCGCATCACGGGGCGTCCGTATAGCGTCGAGGAAGGGTGGAGCGAGGAATGGGTGTGGCTCGGAACTGATTTCGACGGATTCTTGCCTGCCGAGTGCTTACTGCAAGAAGCAAAGTCACTTTATGCGAAGTTTTTCGAGCGCGACAAACACGGCGAACTTCAGCCGCGTGAATGGTTCGACGGTCACGAAGACCTTCAGAACGCCTTAATCCGCCAAGCAAAAAAGGTGAACGCAAACCCTCCAGCTCGCCTGAAATGGTACTTTGAAGAAGCTGATACGCGGGAGTTCATGCTTCCCTACCTGACCACCTACCGAGTACAGTCGGTCGTGCAACCGTAACCCGAGGCGAACATGGATTTCAGGCTTCAATTCAAGGACGCAACGCTCGATCCGATGAACTTCGAGCAGGCGCTATCTCGCATTCACGTCGTGACGACCGAGCTGTCTCAGATAGACCCAAAGTTCAGTCGCTGGTACGCACGCGGAAAAAGCCGCGACGAGGCGTTGCTCTACCCCGCGTTCGAAGACGGGGCACCATCAACAGCAATCCAAGCCGTACTGAAGCACAAGTTCGCAGCAGATCCAACGACAACATATGTGGCGTTATGGGACGGCAACGAAGGCGACGCGCGCGGCGCGACCCTCGCATGCCATCTCAATGAGGCAGGCACCTATAACTCGTTTGAGCTATCGATGTCGGACTCGGCAGTCCTCGGGAATCTTGATGCGATGCTCAGAATCTTGCGTTCCATCGTTACGGCGTTCAACCCGGCCTACGTCACGGTCTCCCCGCGAAGCTACGTGGCAAAGCAAGTTTTCGACGACAAACCCGGCGTCGGCTGGATGCTTTATCTGCCAACCGTCATAACACAGCAGCAGGTACCTGAGGCCCGCGAGATTGTTCCTGTCCCGGAGGCCGGCAAGACCCAGACTGGGACAATCATCGTCAGCACAATCGATGCTCCGTTCTCGATGCAGAATCCCGAGCACATCGAGACGGCAAATCGCATCGAGGTCCGGCTCGTCGATCAAGATCTCCTGCCCGCCTTTGCAGACCTGTAAGTGCAATGCCGGCGCGGTCCTTTGCGCCGGCATCATTGGTTAGAACAACCCTACAGGCTGCGCCGCGTCATCCCAACTGAAAATGATCAACTCGTTGCGTTCAGCGGCCCTACCGCCTCCACCAACGGTGTACTGAATCGGCACGGTCTCAATGTGAAACCCATCGAATACATGCCGAATGTCGGGATGGTCATTGAGGCTTACGATCGCACGCCCCTTGATCGACCGCAGGCGCTGCGCCATCTTCTCGTACTCTGCAAACGGAAACGCGACGCCATGCTGTCCGAATACGATCCGGGGAGCTGGAAGCCGGGTTCCACGTCGGAACTGAAATACACCGCCGAGCTGACCTACTACAAGGCCGAGATCGACGGCGCAGTGATTTGCGAAATCGACGTGCTGAACATGATCCGCATTATCGACGGCGTCGACCAACTCGCCGACGTGCGCAAGGCGCTCGGCATGTAGGAGCGTCGGCCGGCGGCAATGCCGGAAAAGTTACTTTTCGATAACCAGAAGGGGCGGTCCGTTGACCGCCCTTTGTCATTTCTGAGGTGCTGAATGGAAACCGTGAAGATCACGCTGAAGTATCCCGTCTCGTTCGACGGCGTTGTGCGCAACGAGCTGGTGATGCGCCGTCCGAAGGTGCGCGACATGCGTACCGCGAGCAAGCAGGCGCAGGGCGACGACGAGCTGCGCGAAATCGTGCTGTTCGCGGCGTTGGCTGAAGTCGCTCCCGACGATATCGAAGCAATGGACATGGTCGATTACGACGCCATGCAGCGTGCGTACGAATCCTTTCGATCCGTTCGTCCGGCTTCCGATCGAAACGGTGAAGGCGCTGGCTCGCCGGCTGATGAAGGAGTACGGGACGCAGCCGCAATCGGTTGACGACATGACGATCGACGATTTGTTGTGGTGGCTGACAGATTGAGCGAGGGCCGACATGGCACGGGATATTGCACTTGGCATCGTCATCGGCGGTGCGGTGTCGGCAACGCTCGGTAAGGCGTTCGCCGACACGAATTCGAAGATCGTTGGATTGCGCAAGACCGCCAGCGAGCGCGGCATGTGGCAGCGGCAGATCGGCGAGACGATCAAGCTGCAGGAGGAGTTTCGCCGCCTGCATCTTGCGGGTGACAGCGCAGCGGACGGGATTCGGCGCAAGCTGGACAACAACGTCCGTGCGCTGCGTGATGCGGGTTTCGAGGTCGACCGGCTCGATCGTGCATACGCCCGGCTCGGCCGGACGGTGCGGGGACTTGAGCTGAAGGCCGCAGGGCATGAGCGTCTTGCCGCTGGCCGAGAGGGCATGCGCAGTGCGGCGGGTGACGCAGTGAAGCTTGGTGCGGCAGTAGCCGTACCCACCGCTGTCTCCGCGCAGTATCAAGCAATCATCCGGGATATCGCCATCAAGGCCGGCATCGCGCGCACTGAGCAGGAGCGCGTGATGTCCGAGCGCATCCGCCGTGACGCGTTGTCGAACGGCATGGGACGCAACGAGCTGGCCGACGCCGTCAACCAGATGGTCGCCGCCGGGATGGACGTCGATCGGGCGCTGAACTTCGGCCCGGCCGTTGCGAAATTCTCGGTGGGTCAGGGGGCGTCGAGCGTCGAGACCGCGCAGATGATTCACCTTGCCGGTATGCCGACGCAACGCGTTGTAGATCGCGAACGCATCGAACACGTCGCCGCCCATCGAGTTGATCGCGACGACGATCGACGTCGCTGTCGCCGCCACCTCGTCCAGCTTCGTCACGAACAATTCAGCGTCAGTGCCCCAGAATCCGATGTCGCCGTAGATCCGGATCTCGACCACATTCCCACCCGCCGCGTTCGCTTGCGCACGGATATCCCACCACCGCTTCTTTCCTTTCATTCGCCATCCCCATTAGAAAGATCGCCCGCCCCGTCGACCGGATCGAGCGTGTCATATCGAATTCCGAGCCGGCGCTCGCGCGCGAGATCGTCCGCGTTCTCCTGATCGACCTGCTCCGGATCGTCACCACGCGAGAGCACTGCACCTGTCCGGCTCGCGAGCCCGGACCGGATCTCCATCCGCTTCGCCGTCACGTCCTGCACCGGATGGATATACGGCCAGCCCTGCGGCACCCACCGCACCCGCAGATAGTCGCGACGGCGTCGGTAGTAATCCGCCATCGGCATCGCGCCTGATAGTGCGCAGGCATCGACCCACCAGCGCCAGACCTTCCGGCAAAACTGGTGAATGAACACGTTCCACTGGAACTGCTCGATCGACCGCCGGAACTCGTTCAAGATCACCCGCAGCACGCGATCGCTCACGTCGCGCAGATCGCCCGTCAGGACTTCGTACGGCATGCCGACCGACGCCGCAGCAGCCATCAGTTGCTGACGCATGAAGGGGCCGTAGTCGGTCCCCGCGCCCGGCGGCTCCGCAAACTTGACGTCCTCGCCGGGGGCCAGCTCCTGCATGCTCCCCGGTTCGAGCGATACGATCGGCGAAAAACCGTCGACGTCGTACTGCATTTCGCCGCCGGTCACCGGATCGCTCATGAGGCCCGGCTCGGCGGGCGGCTTCGTGATGAATCCGGCAAAGAGGTTGCTGACCTCCTGCCGGAACAGCACCGCGTCGTCGAAGTTGTCCAGCGACTTGAGCCGCAGCAGGACGGTCGACAGCTCGGGAACACCACGCACCTGGCCGGGCCGCAGCGCGAGGAAAACGTGCGCGATCTCGTCGGCCGGCACACGAACGGTCTGCATGTTGGCCGTCGACGCACGCCCGTACTCGCCGGGATGACGCTGCAGCAGGTGATACGCAACGCGTCGACCGTCCGCATTGAACTCGACGCCGTTGACGATCTCGCCCCCGCCGGGCACGACCTCGTTCTTCTCCATCGGCAGCAGATCGCCTTCGAGAAGCCGGATCTGCATGGGGACCGCCAACCCTTCGCTAGGACTGCGGAACTGGCGACGAACCAGTACCTCGCCGTCACTGAAAAACGCCCGTGCGGCAAGCGTCTGCACACCCGCCATGTCGAATAGTTCGTCCGCGTCGATCTCCTCGCAGCTATCCTCCCAAAGTTGCTTTTGCATCTTTCGCACCGCGTCGTTCGGATGCTTTGGGTGCGCTTGAATACCGTTCCCGATCGTGTTCGATACGAGTCGTGCAATCGCCGTTTTCGCCCACGGATCGTTGCGAATCGCGTCGCGAGCGCGCGAGCGCAGCAGCGGCAAGTTTTGCGCCGCCGCCGCGTTCGGTCCCGCGCTCGACGCGCGCCACGACTTCGCCCGTGCGCCCGTCGTGCTCGCCGACTCATATGCCGCCGCCTTCAGCCGCGTCGGCACCACGAATCCGCGCCGCGCGAGTGACGGAAAGCCCGCCTTCATCGCACCCCCTTGCCGGCGTGGCGAATCCGGACGATCGACGAACGCCCGGCCGCGCCGTTCAGGTCGCGAATGATCTCGGTGCGTGCCTCGCGCAGCTCGCCGATCGAGCGATATTTCACGCGCCGGTCGGCATACTGGACTTCCAGCTCGCCCTTCGCGATTGCAGACTGGATGTTCTGCAGATCCTGTTTTGTGTATGCCATGCCATTCCCTCGTTTAGCGCCGCTTCAGGTACGTCGAGCGACCAACACGACGCCCCTGAATGCGCGAAACCCCGCTCGGGGGCGGGGTTTCGGTGGGTTTTGCTACTTGCGGCGACGGCCGCGGTGTCTCGATAATCTCAGGCACGTCCGGCGGATCGGGCGGTACCTCGGCCGGCAGCGCCGCAGGCAATGCCTCCAGCACCGGGACAGCATCGAACAGGGAGACCTGCGATGCACGATGCTGCTCGACCTGCCAGTGCGCCTCGGTCATCAGGTGCACTTTCACGCTACGGGCCGCGTGCAGCGCGTACCCTTCGCAGTCCAGCGCCTCGTTGCGCGGGCTGATCTTCTTCCACACGCGCTTACCGCCACGCGGCCCCGGCACCTTGACCTCCGCCGTGAGCTGCGACAGGTAGTCGCTGCGCATACCGCTATACCAGTGCATGCGGCCCGGCCCGTCGCCTTCGAGCTTCAGCCGGTTTTCGAGGATCAGATCCTTCGCGCGGCTCACGCCGACCATGTACGGCCGCAGTCCGTACTTCGCCGCCTTGCTGTTGTTGCGCGTCGAGTCGATCGACGCCTTCGGCACGCTGAAGATCTCCGCGTCGACGTTGCTACTGCCCTTGACGGCCATCACGTTGTAACCGGCCTGTTGCGCCGCGCGCACATACTTGTATACCGCGTCCGACGTCGCTCCGTCCGACGAGTCGATCGACGTTGCACGTACGCGCAACAACCAGCCGTTCTCATGCCGGTATGCGTGCGACAGTAGCATCGTCAACGCGCCCCATACGCCGCCCGTCATCGAGTCTTGCTGCTGCTCCGTCACGTTGCCGTAGATCTCGCCCCACAAGACGAGCCAGCTTTCCTCGCCACGCCCCCACGCACGCACGACGATGGCGAGCCGGTCGTGCTGCACGTCGACGCCGAGCGTCAACACCAGACCGCCGAGCGGCACCGTCAGCTCCGCGTATGGCAGCGCGCGTTGCGCGAGCACGTCCAGCTCGGGCAGATCGGTCTTGTACTTGTACGCGCGGCCCTGCGAGTTGTTCACGAACGAACGCATCTTCGTATCGTCGCCCTCGCGCAGCGCCTTGTCGGCCGTCAGCCACTTCTTGACCAGCTCGGCCATGTTCGAGCCGGGGAACGGCGACACCAGCTCGTTGATGCGGAAGCCGGCAACGCCGTGAAACGGTGCCGTCGCAAGCCATCGCCCGCGACGGACCGCACGAATGCGCGTCGCGTCGTCCCACAACGAGCCGCAATGCGGGCAGGTGTAGCGGGCCGTCTCCGGTTGTGCGCGGCCGTAGACCTCATGTACGACTTCGGCGCCCTCGGTCCACGTGACGTTTTCCCACGCCAGCTCATGCTCCTCGTCACAATCAGGGCACGGCACCAGATACACACGCTGATCCGATGCCGCGTAAGCCTGCTGGATGCGCGACAGGCCGTCGATGGTCGGCGTGCCGCCCAAGATCATCTTGCGTCGCCGGGCCGAGTAGCTCTTGTTCCGTTCCTCCAGCAGCGTGATCGAATCGCCCTGCTCGCGAACGTTCGTATTCGCGTCGTCCGGCTCCTCGACCGCAACGACCGGGGCCGGCGTCGACTTCACTTCGTCCGGCGCGTTCGACGTGATGAACTTCAGGAAGCCGCGTGCGAACGTCTTGTGATCCCACAAGTTGTTTTTGTCGCGGGCCGCATGAACCGGCAATTTCGCCGACAGGCGAGGCGTCACCTCGACCATCGGCTCGAACTTCTCCAGGTTGAACTTCTTCGCCGTTTTCTCTTTCGGGAACATGACGATCATCGGACACGGGTCGACATCGATCCGCTTGCCGATGTAGTTCAGCAGCACGCCGTCCGTCCACGCAACCTGAGCCGACTTCATGCACACGACCTTCTGCACGGTCGGATCGTCAAGCGCTTCATGCATGCCGAGCACCCATGGCGTGATGTTCGGGTTATAGCGGCCGGGGCTGGCTGATCCCTTCGCGCTCAACCTACGATGTTTGCGTGCCCAGTCCGTCGTCCCAATCCGCTCCGGCGGACGCAGCATCTTCGCGATCCGGCGAATCACCGCGTGGACTGTCTGGGTCGTATTCAGAAAGCTGCTCAAGGCATCCATATATGTGCTCGTTCAACCATTCGACGTCCACCTCGACGCCGTATAGCGTGCGCAGCTCCTGCACCAGCTTGTCGGACAGCGACAGCAGTTCCGTTTGAAATGCGCCGACCATCAGGCCGTACGCCTGTTCGAGCTGCACCGCATTGACGAGCTGCCCCTTCTTCTCGGCCAGCGTCAGCAGCTTGATTTCGCGATCGACGCGCTCCGTCATCGCCCGCTCGGCGACGAGATCGATCCCGGTCTCGCTGGAGCGGCCGGCCGCGACCTCGCGCAGGTGCCGAATGTAGGCGATGCGGATCTCGTCGATCGACACCGCGCGGTAATCGAGCCGGACCTTGTCGACGAACCGAGAAACCGCCGACTGGTCAAGGTCGAGATGGTCGGCAATCTGCTGCTGAGTCGGCATGAATATGACCCCCTATGGAAACTCGCCAGTAGAGAAAAAACGCGGGTGCGAGCCCCCGCGTGTGGCGATGCCCGCAGGGTCCCCGCCTGCTCAAAATGTAGGCAGACCCGCACTGATCGCGACATCGGCGGTCACGCCGTCGCCCGCTCGGTCCATCGCCCACACGACACGGTCCATCGCGTCGTCAAACACGAAGCACCGCGCGGTCACGCGCCCCATGCTTCGATCGTCATCCCACGTCGACCAGACCTCGCTCGGTCCGGCGCTCGTCGACTCGATTCGCATTTCATGCCCCCCAATGCAAAAGCCCTGAGGGCTCTCGCGCTCAGGGCTTAATTTGCAGGCCGATCGAGATCGGCTTTCCTATATTGATGCGGTCGACTTTTAATTGACCACGCTTCAGTGCGGCGACCGTGGCCAACACCGCCAGCACAAATTCTCGATGGTGCTCGTTCACATCAGGCCATTGATCCTTGGTCGCCTCAAAAACCGAATCAAACTTTTTGTTCTTTCGAGCCCACCGAGCCAGTTCGGTCAATCTATCGCGATGCCCGCCCTTGCTAAGGGTTGCATCCGAGACGTGGTGCGCGAACTCGTTACGCATGCGCCGAAGAATCTGCAATCCACGCTCAAATTCGTCGTCAATTATGCCGAGCCGATGGGCAATTAATATCTTTGCGGAAAAGGTTCCTAGCGCACGGTCCGAGTCGAACAACGTATCCTGTCCGCCTGCACACGGGCGTAAGAGAGCCTTCAGCAATCTTTCCAACTCTACGTCGATCTGCGCAACAGCCAAGATAACTGCAGCACGCTCGCTTTCTTTAAAAAGCGATAGAACAAACTGACTGTCATCTTCGGTAAGCTTCGGTTTCACTTCCGCGCTCATCTCTTCCTCTCCAATACGCTGGTCATCGGAACCGCGAATTAAACTCGCAGCCAGATTGCATTCTAAATGTCCAAAACAAAAGCCCCGAGTGCTTTCGCACTCAGGGCTTCGGTATTCATTTCGTAAGGGCGAACGCCCTCCCAACAGATCCCAACTGACAGTTATCGTTGTTGGTCGCGGCGCTCCCGCGATTCAGTACGCCTGTCGGGCGAAGGTTGCGACACGAGTATGCGGTCGCTCATTTATCCAGTGACGCGGTAAAGGATGTGCAGAGTTTACGCGATCCGCTCTTGAAATGGAATACGTTTCATCCTCGCAATTGACGACGCAATGTGTCGTACACCGATCCATCCACCGTATCCAACAGCGCGAGCATGTCGTGAAAGCGCCACGACCAGTTCTTCCGATACTCGTCGATCGATACGCCGAGCGCATGCGCCCGGCCAGCGTCGTCGACCTGACGCTTGCCGGAACCGGAACAGTCGGGGCAAATGTGCCTGCCCTTCGCATCCGAAACCGGCGACGCGGCGATCCGCCCCATCCCGCCGCAGTCGTCGCAAGGTTCATATTCCCGAAAGACCAGCGGCCCGTTACGCCCTTCGAAGAACGGGATACGCTCCTCCGATACACACACCTTCCCGCTGCCCCCGCATACGTCACACGCGTGCGTTGATGTTGTGACGGCACGCGCGCGACGCACGACGCCACGCCCTTCGCATTCGACACACTGATCGTTCACCCACTCGTCCAGCAACCGCAGCGCGAAGCGCTCGACGATGTCGACCTTCGAACGCTCGACAGCGTGCCCCGCACGTTGATCGCGACGCTCGTCGCGCGACAGGCCCGTGAACCGCGCACGCTTGAATCGGCCCGACGTCCGGATCATCTGCGCCAACAGCAACGTTGCACGTCGAACCATCGCAGGCGTCGGCAGCGGCCCGGCTTTGATTCGGGCCAGCAAGCTCCCGAGATCGTTCGCAAAGGCGAGCGCGCCCAAAGTAACTTTAGGATCGGCAATCGGGTCGGTGAACTGACCACGAACGCTCATCGCAACGCCCACCCGCTCTTTCAAATCGATCATCACTCTCTCCTACTCGTCCTAATGTCCCAATGTCCCAAGGGAAGAAGCTTGCAGGGGTGCGCGCCTGCGACATGCGACATGCGCCGCTCACGTCGCGCATGTCGCGCCCCTGCACCCGCGCCCGAGACCGCGCCTTGGGACATTGGGACATGGGACGTCCGCAGCGCGCCAAGACGGGGCAAGTGGCGCGCTTACCGTGCAGGCACAGCGCGCCACGCGATCACAGCGGACTGTCGTCATCGCCCGCTGCGACCAGTTCGCGCTCCGCTTCCGGCTCTTGCTCTTCCTTCACGTAGTACCAACCGCGCGATCCGGTCGACTCGCGCTTGCGCACCCACCCGAGCGACTTCAACGCCTTGCCGATGCGGCGCTGCTCTGCCAGCGTCCACTTCGACGTGTCGAGCTTCAGGATGTCCGCGAGGATCTCTTCCATCGTCGTGCGCGACACGAATTCCAGGGCCTTTGCGATCTTGTCCTCGTACACGTCGCCCTCATAGCGCTCCGCCTGCTCGATCTCGAACAGCGGGCGCTCATGCTCTTCTACGTGCCACACGACGCCCGAGCGATACAGGTGCACAGCTTCCGCCCAGAGCTGTTCACGGACAGCCACAATGCCGTCGATGTCGACCAGACCGCCGACACGCAGCGGCCAGTAACGCCGGTTGCCTGATTCGTCTTTCAGGTACGTGTCGAAGTTGACCGAGCCGGCGAACACGCACTGACGCGGGACGTCGGTCGCCCGCTTGCCGTAGAAGTTGCGGAACCGGTCGACGGCCGTCGCGAAGAAGCTCTTCACCGCCGACGAGTCGGCCTTGTTCAACGAGTCCAGCTCGGCCAGCTCGATCACCCACTTCCCGGCCAGCACCGCGTACGTGTCTTTGTTGCCGATCTGGATCGGCGTATCGGTGAACCACGGTGCGCCGGCCAGCACCTTCAGCGCCGTTGATTTGCGATGCCCCTGCTTGCCTTCGAGGATCAGGACGTTGTCGACCTTGCAGCCCGGCTCCATCACGCGCGCGACGGCGGCGATCATCCACTTCATGAACGCGAGCTGCACATACTCGCTGTCGGCCACGCGCAGGTATGTCGACGGCATCGTGCGCACACGCGGCACGCCATCCCATTTGAGCCCTTCGAGGTATTCGCGCACGTCATGGAAGTGCGTCGCGTCCGCTACCAACAGGACCGCGTTCATCACGACATCGGTGCGCACCGAGAGGCCGTAGCGCTGCGACAACCAAAGCGCGCAGCGCTGATCGTCCATGTCGGTCCACTCGCCCTTCACGCCCTGCGGGAACGGCGGCGCTTTGCGCTTCATCACGCGGCCACCGAAGTCGTCCTGCTCGATGACGCCCTGCCATGCCTTGTGATTCGACAGGATCATGTGCACGTTGCCGAGCGTCGGCAGCAGCGTGCCCTTGTCCGAACGCGCGAGATCCTGCTCCCACGTGTGCGCGCCGTTCTCGGCCTCGCGGCCATCCCATTCCGGCTGTTTCGCGGCAGCGGACGTCGCGACGGATTTCGTCGGCGTGTCGTCCGCGGTCGACACCGCCACCGTCGCTGGCCGGATCTCTTCGTTCGCTGGCGCGATGACGCGCAAGATTGCCGCCTGCACTTGCGCCTGGACAGGGTCGATGCCCTCTTCGACGTGCAGGTCGTTGAAATCGGTCAGCTTGCGCTCGCCGCGATTGGCGAATGCTGGATAGACGACGCTGACGTCGGCGACCGTCGCTGCCGCCTCGTACGCACGCTTCAGGCCCGTGTTCTCGAAGCGCTTACGGCGCAACGGCATCACGTCATTTCCGTAGCTCACCTCGACATACGGCACGCCATTGTCGTCACGACGGCGTGACGCGGCGACCATGTACCACGTGTTCTTCGCCTCGATCCGCACCGGGTCGGCACCAAACACCAGTTCACCCCGGAAAGCGAATTCGTCGGCGAGCCAGTCGCGCATGCGCTGCTCGATCTTCCAGTCGTCGTCGGCGCAGACCAGCACGTGCACATCCGGATACGTCGCATGCAGGTAGCGCACGGCCGGGAGGATGCCACCCGCGTCGAAGCAGACATTGACTGCAAACGCCTCGTCGATTGCCATGCGGATCGAGCGCGCGGTCGCGTAGCCTTCGGCGACCAGCACGATCTGGTCGTCTGCGCCGACCTCGCCGAGCAGATACGACGCGCCCTTCTTTTCCATGCCCTTGTTGAAACGCTTCGCGCCGTCCGGCGTGATCTTCTGCAGGCCGACAAGACGAGCGTCGTCGCCGTACTGATACATCGGTACGAAGATCGTGCCGTCCGCATCGAAACGCACGCCTTCGGCCGTGATGCGCTTGCGTTCAAGATAGGTGGACACGCCACCCTCTGCCGCACGGCTCCACTGATCTCGCGCGCGGTTCGCGGCGAGCTTCGCCTGACGCGCGTCACGCTCTGCCTGCTCACGGTCGGCGGCTTCTTGCCGGCGACGCGTCTCCGCGAGCACTTCGTCGCTCAATGGTGCGCCGCTCCACTCGAATCGCTCTGTGCCCGGATCGTCGCCCGAGAAATGACCGAACGTACCGCCATAGCCGATTACCGCGCCCTTGCTGATGATCTCTCGAAGCTGATACCAGTATTTCTTGCGCGGCCCGTACCGGTGATGCTTACCGTCCGCGACGGGATGGCCGGCAGGCAGGTCGGGATGACCCGCAGCACGCAATTGCTGAATGATCTGGTCCAGTGTCGCCATACAAAAATTCCCTCGATCAAAGTTACTTTGGCCGCATGTCGCGGCCAGATCACAATTCGTTGAATGGTTCCGTGCTAACTCGCACGCCGCGCGGTCTCCAGCTCGACGAGACGGCGGTCGCGCGCGACCTTGTGAGAAAAGCTTCGCCACGCGGCCCGCCCCGCCGCATAGCACTGCCGTCCGCTGGGCGAGCGGCTGTACTGCGATGCACCGCGTCGCAACGCGCTACTGATTCCGTTCACGTTCACGTGTGTCTCCGGTTATTTGCCGCGCAGTCGACGCCATTCCGCCGACATGAGATCGTCGAACGCGGCAAGGTCCAGCGCGCAGAGACGATCGGTAAGCTGGTCGCGAAACGCGTGGCGTTCCGCCTTGGACGCGAGCGCGGCGCACGCGCGCGCAGCTCGTTCGATGAACAGACGCACGCGCCCCGCTGCGCTCGCCTCCGCAAGAATCGCAGCAAGGCAATTGGGAAACGTGGCGATCAGTTCGGATAGCAAGCGCCCCGCTTCAGCGGGGGCAGATTCGAATCGGAATGCGAGCGTCGTGACAGCGCATGCCAATTGCTGCTCGGGCGAGCAGCAAAGGCCGATATGCTCACGGTCGGGACGACAGCACCCCATGCCGGGCTTAAACCGCTCCATGACGACGACGTCGACGCGCGGCGAGGTTGCGAGCAGCGTGAATCAAACGCTGGAACAGACGCTGGCCCTTGCGGCCGGTCGCGATGATCTTCTCGGCGTGTTGATCGTCGATCCGCTGATCCGCCAGCGCACGCGTCACGTCGTCAGCGACGAGACCAACATGCGCCTGCAGGTGGAGCGCCGTCGAAACAAGACGCAGCGTGCCGGGTTCGCTGACGTCGTCAGTGGCATGGTCTTCGACGTGTTCGGCAACCAGCCCGAAGCGCGCGTTCAACGCATGCAGCGCGTCCAGCGCGTACACCTCTCCCTCTGCCTTTTCCTGCATCCACTCGATCAGCAGCTCGAACATTTCCATCGACAAGCGACTGTCGCCAACACCACGCAGGCGGAGGCGAAGCGATTCCGGCGTGATGTTCTTACCGCGCCGGATCGTGAGGTGGTTCGCCGCGTCGGCGACACCGCCGGGCGTGTTGCGAACGGACGTATAAAGCACGTCCAGCCATTCGGTACTGTCGTATCGGCAGGTCATAGCGGGAGATTGGTAGAGAGTGACTTTCATCCTGTCGCGCGCACTGGGTCGCAACTAAGATTCAGTTCACGAGGTGCGTAACTACGGCTGTCACGCGTCGATGGGGTGTGACAACGAGTTGTCGTGTACGTCTAGAGAAGCAAACAGGTCAGGACGCGCGAGCTTCAAGAACAACAGACGCGCTCGCGGAATGCCGTTTCGACGCCATTCGGATACGGACGGCATCCGGACTTCGCACAGTTGGGCAGTCGCGGCGGTTCCGCCGAATGCATCGATCACGGCGCACGCGTACGGGTCTCGATTCAGGAGCGTATTCATGCCGCCATGTTAGGCGTTCCTTACACGAAAAGCAAGGCATTCCTTAGGCCCATTCAGTTAGGCTTTCCTAATGACGACACTAGCCGAACGCCTGGAACAGGCAATGAAGTTGCCGCCTGAGAAAAAGGCTGCAGATCTAGCGCGAGCGTGCCGAGTGCGAGCGCCCTCGGTCAGCGACTGGTTAAGCGGGAAAACAAAAAAGATGGAGGGCGCGAACTTGCTACTCGCGGCCGAATTCCTGAACGTTGATCCGTGGTGGCTCGCCACTGGCGAAGGCCAGATGGTGCGTCGAGCCAATGCGCCCGCCCCCCAGAGACAAGAGAGCCTAGGTACGCATGCTCAAGCACTAGTTGACGCGCTCGCCAAAGCAGACAAGCTTGGATTGCCGTCGGCAGCATTTGTCGCGCTGCTGGAAACGCTCAAGGTGTTTGAAGATCTGCGCGGACAGCAGTCTGGCGACCTTCTCGATCTGAATGCGCCTGACCCGCAAGAGGGGTAAGGTTCCAGTCGAATACAGCGGCCTTGCGGTGCGTTCCGACACGCCCGGAACGTATCCCGCGCCCTCTGATCGGCCCACCAAGAATCTCGACATCCCAATCGAAGTCATCACTGCCGTGCGGGCCGATGATCCGAACGAGCATGCCGATACGCGACCGGTTCCGGCATCGACTGACGATCGCCACATCGCCCGGTTTGCAGCGCAATTCCCCTGTTGACATAGCCCCGCAACAACCTCCCCTCGGCAATATTTCCCTTAAACACTGTACAAACATACAGTATTTGGTCGGAAGAATACAACACCTTTCAGGAAGGTTCGCCGCGCCCTCCGGGCTCCCTCGCGAGCAAATGCGATGACATGAAAAAATAGTTAGGCACTCCTATTGCACAACGACAAAGGAATGCCTAACATTCGTCTTCATCGCTGCCGCCCGCGCAGCCTTTGGAGAAGCCCATGAAAATGCTCGACCATCAGTCAACCGAACGCCATGAATGGCTTCGCGACGAAAGCACACCCCGCATCACGCCGTCCGAACCGGCCCGCCAAAGCAACTTTGAGAAATCGAAGATCTTCCGCTGGACCGTCGTCGCCGCCCTCCTGTTTGTCGTCGTGAATGTGTTTCAAGACGATCCGGTCGTCGCCCCAACGACCGCTTACAACGTCACTGTCTAAACCGCCCCGACATTGCCGGGGCGAGCCCACCCCGGCGTCATGGAGACCACCATGCCGCGCATCAAAGTCAAAGCAGAACCCCTTTTCGACGTCGAACGTCGCGACACCCTCTCACTCCGCACTTTCACGCGATACGACCGGAACGCACGCCGTCCGTCGACACCGATCCTGATCGGCAAGTACGTTGTTGGGCGCCGCCCGCTGCCGGACAGCGTGCATACAGAATATTTGATCCTCGACGGTACAGAGATCGCCCGCAGGCAGATCTCGATTCCGGACGAAGGCAATTGCGCCGACGCAATCAAGCGCCTGCGCGACGCCAAGCGCGTAGCGAATGTCGAGGCGTCGAAGGCGATCGATAAAGCGAAGAAGCGGGGCAAGGCGCGCACCGAGGCCGCGCGGGAGATCGCGTAATGGACGACCACACCCAACAGCTCGACCTGACCGCCCCGATCCAGACCGGGAACACGAAGGCGGCAGCAGCCGCGGCCGGCGCGACCTCCGCTGACCTGTGGATGACTCCATACGAAGCGCTGCGCTACGACCCGCGCGACAACGTCCGCCCGGTCGATCCGCAATGGGTCAAGGAACTGACCGCACTGATGTTGCAAAACGGGTACGACAAGGGTTCCCCGCTGCATTGCTATGCGCGTAAGGTCGACGGCAAGGATTATTTCTACGTCTACAAGGGCCAGCATCGCTACCTCGCGGCCGGAGCAGCGATCAAGGCCGGGAAAGACCTCGGAAAGATTCCGATCGTTGTCCGTGATTCGCGTGACGTGAAACGGTCAGAAATGGTCGTCGACGGTTACGTGAGCAACGTATCGAAGCCGGCGTCGCCGCTCGATCTCGCGACGTCGATCGCCGAGCTGCGCGACGTTCACGGATTCGACACCAAAGCCATCTGCGCCCGACTCAACATTTCCGAGCAGTCGATCCGCGACGCCGCGCTGCTGGAGAAAGCCCCGGCCGAACTCCACGATCTTGTCCGCAGCGGCGCGATCGCAGGCACACTCGCGATCGAAGAGATCCGCACGCATGGCAGCGACAAGGCGCTCGAGCGCATCGTGTCTGGTCTGTCGAAAGCGAAGGAAGCAGGCAAGACCAAGGTGACGAAGAAGCACCTGGGTGGCGACATGCCGACCACCAAACCCTCTGCCCCCAAACCGACGAAGATCGACGAGCCGCGTGCAAAGCAACTTTTGCAGGCCGTGCAGTCTGTCCTGCACGATCCCGGCTTCGGAAAACTCTCGCCAGGCACGATCGAGGGCGTCCATCGCGCACTGATTGGCATGGAAGACCTACTCGATCTTCCGGAGCGCGCGAAAACGCATGCGATTCACACGCCAAACCCGAACGGCGTGTTTGAGGGCTGCGAGAAACTTCACGCACCGAAGGCGACTGGTTCAGGTCTGATCCCCGCCAGCATCTACATCGCGCAACCCGAAGAAGGCGCGTGGATCTATTCGTTCGAAATGAACATCGCACCGACGTACGGCTTCGGCGACCACTACCCCTCGATGCGGGATACGCCGGCGATATTCCCGACCCGCGTGCAAGCCATTCGCTCGGCCGTGTCCGATCTGACTCGCCTGATGCACCACGGCGGGCGGGCCAAATCGAGGGCCGCAGCATCCGTCAACAAATGGCTCGACAAGCTGTACACCATGCCCGATCCCGACTGGACGCCCGAGCTTGCGGCCAAGCATGCTGCCTTGCAGGAGGTCGCCCAATGACCCCGCACCCGGCCCTTTCTACCCCACGTCCGCTGCCGCGAAAGCGGGAACACGCGAAGAAGCGCCCGGCTATCGCACTAGCGAGCGTCAACGGCACTTCGATGCAGTCGGACAACGACGGGCTGACGCCCGTAAAAACGATCCAGAAAGACGAAGCGCCGCTCGCGCGGCGCAAACCAGTCCAGACAAACGAAGCCTTGGCGGACACCCGCCAACGCAGGCTCACGCGCCTCGACGCCCTTCGCACCGAGATCCGATCGCTGGTCATCGAGATCTCGCACGCGGCCGACGTCGAGCTGCTGGACCTGATGACCGACGAGATCGGATCGTTTGCACGCCACAAAGCCGCGCAGGATGCGCGCACCTGGGCCGCGACCGCCGGCATCACGCTGGAAACCGGCTTGATGCAGCTCGTCCGCGCCATGCCCACAACTGTCGACGGGGATCGGTCATGACCAAACAATGCTATCAAGAGAAGCGCTTCCGGGCCGATACGCTCGACCTCATTGAGACAATCAACTCGATTGTCGACGAGTACGAGTCGCAGGGCTACGTGCTGACCACCCGGCAGTTGTATTACCAGCTCGTCGCGCGCGACATCATCCCGAACAACCTGCAGGAATACAAACGCGCAGCTTCGATCATCAACGATGCCAAGCTCGCCGGGCTGATCGATTGGGACATGCTGGAAGATCGCACGCGGTCATTTATCCGACGCGGCCGCTGGACGTCCCCGACGTCGATCATCGACGCATGCGCCGAGCAGTACCACCAAGACATGTGGATCGGCCAATCGCGCCGCGTGTTCGTGATCGTAGAGAAAGAGGCGCTTGTCGGCGTGCTTGAGCGCGTGTGCCATCGGTACGACACGCCGCTGCTCGCCGCACGCGGCTACCCTTCGTCGACCGTGCTGCGCGAGTTTGCAATCAACGACATCCTGCCGGCGATGCGCGAAGGTCAAAGCGGTCTAGTCCTGCATTTGGGCGACCACGACCCGAGCGGCATCGATATGACACGCGACCTGCTCGAACGCCTACGTATGTTCGGGGGCCACACGTTCGACCTGAAGCGCATCGCGCTCAACATCCAGCAGGTCGAGGAGCTGCAGCCGCCCGAAAACCCGGCCAAGTCATCGGACTCACGATTCAGTGCCTATCTGCGCGAATACGGCGAGTCGAGCTGGGAACTCGATGCACTGCCTCCGCAATACCTCGACGAGCTGGTCTCTTCCCACATTGACGCTGTGATCGACAAAGGCGCATGGAACGCCAACCAGCAAATCATTCTCGACGCTCGCCAACAGATCCAGCGAGCCTCATGGTATGTCGCCGCAGGCTGCCCCGACTACGAAGATCCCGATCAAGGAGAGTGATCATGACCAACAATAATACGAACAGCTTCCGCGAGCTGACCGAAAGCCAAATAGAGCAAATTGCACGAAATCATTGCCCGGACATGCCGGACGGGCAAGACGCAATGGTGCACCTGAAGTGCGCGATCCACGAAGCGCTGGACATGTCGCGCTCCGTTGCACAGCCCCTCAAGCAACTTTGCCCCTGCGGTACCACCCTCGCGCACGTACATCACCATTGTGATGTCCCGGTGATGTGGCGCATGTACGAGAAGTCGGACGTGTTCGCAAACGCGAGTGCGGCAGCTCGCGACGTACTGGTCGAACGCCGCCGACAGATTGAAGTGGAACGCAGGGAGACGGGCTGCGACGACCAATACACCAACGGGGAACTGCCTGAAGCCGCCGTTGCATACGCACTCTCGGCCGCCGGGTGGGATCTTGGTACTGCTACCCACTATTGGCCAAGCTCATGGGCAGGATGCTGGTTCAAACCGACCACGCCTCGTCGTGATCTCGTGAAGGCCGCTGCACTTATCCTCGCCGAGATCGAACGCACCGATCGGGCCGCAGGGGGCATTGCGTGAGAACGTTCGATCTACAAGAATGCGCCGACTTCCTGAAGGTCGACCGCACAACAGCGATGAAACTGGCGCAGCAAGGCGACATCGTCGGTGCTCGCATCGGTCGGGCATGGGTGTTTCTCGAAGACGATGTTGTTGCGTTCCTCCGGGAGCAGGCGCAGCAGCAAACTCTTGAACGGCTCGAAGGACGCACCAAGCCCGATTACGCAGAAACTGATCGCCGCACGCACGCCGCGATCGCGCGGCAGTTAAAACAGGCACCCGTCCGTAAGCCCGGCCGAACGGCACGCGCTTTGCCGCGCCTCCCGGACCTGCCTGCAAACGCCCCGGCCATGCAGGCCGCGTGACGTCCTCGCTGCCCGTCGACCGGCGGGCAGCGCACCTACCAAAGCCGCTCGGCTAGGTCACTTCCCCGCAGATTCGCGTATCTCATCAGCACTTTCGGGTCCGTATGGCCCGTAATCTTGGCGATCTGGATATCACTCAACGTCGTCCGCTCGTACAGCCGCGAGGTTGCTTCATGCCGCAGGTCATGGAAGACGAGATCGGGGCAGCCGGCCGCGTTGAATAGTCGCCCAAACTGTCCAGACAGTCGCACGGTAACGCGCTCAAGAACCTTCCGGCGGAGCAGCGGCATATTCTTCGCGCGCATGCCTGCCTCGATCTCATCGACCCACGGGAACAGCCTACCGCCCTCAAATGAGAACCCGCACATTTCTGGGTCTTGACCGGTAACTGCCGCGACATACCGCTCGAACGCGGCAATCGCTACGGTCGTAAGTGGCACCGAGCGCTTGCTGCCGTTCTTTGTCCGTTCTAACAAGGCCGTCCGGCGGACGACATCAAACTGCGCAACGTCGAGCGTGTACATCTCTCGCATCCGCATCGCGGATTCGATCGCAAGCTCGAACAGGAACACCAACGCTGGCCGATACGGTAGCTCGAAAGCGCGCTCCCTCCCCTTCGGTTTGCCGCCCGCCATGATGCGGCGGATCTCGGCCTCCTCCTCTGCGCTCGGCCGCCGGTCTCGATGCACATCTTCTTTCGGCGCACGATCCTGTGCTTCGACTGCCACTCGATCGTCATCGGTATAGGTCGCATAACGTTTAGGCAGCAGGCGCAGTGGATTGACCGCAAGCATTGGAGTGCCGGACTTGACCACCCAATCGAAACAGCGAGCGAGCGCCCCCACATTGTGGCGAATCGTCGACGGCGACAAATGATGCCCGCGCTTCATTGTTGTCACCCATCGTTCCGCCCAATCGTAGTCCACGGTAGAGAGCGCTTTCGAGGGGAGCCGGCCGCCGAGCAACGTGTTCAGCACCTGGGCGTCGGAATCCGGCACCGACACACGCCGCAGATATTCTCGAACAGCGTCGAGCGTCGTTGCGATCGCTTCGCGTTGCTCAACGACGTCCGTCGGCACAATGCCGGCATCGAGCAGCTGCTCCAGCCGGGCGACGTATGCGTCGCCCTCTTCTTCGGATTGAAACGTCAGGGAAAGTGGCTTTGGAAGAAGCTTCGAACGTCGGATGATGTATTCCCACGTTCCAGAGGGTCGTAGTCGCTTGGTCGCCATGCGCTAATGCGAACTCGCCTATACGGCCAAAGAGCCGACTTAGGCGTGGTTACGCGTGTTTCTTGAGTGGTTAGAGGCGACTTTGTACCATTCTAGGCGACTTTCTTACAAGGATGAAAGTGGGGCCGGAAAAAGAAAAAGCCCTGATTTCTCAGGGCTTTTTCTCTTCCTACTTGGAGGCGCGAGCCGGAGTCGAACCGGCCTAAACGGCTTTGCAGGCCGCTGCATAACCGCTTTGCTATCGCGCCAAAAGCGGACTGTCCGGATGCCGTGAAGGCAAGCGACAGATTTTTATTCGAGGACCGTAAGTCCATCAAATAAAAAGGGAAGCGTGGCTTCCCCATTACTTGGAGCGGGAGACGAGTCTCGAACTCGCGACCTCAACCTTGGCAAGGTTGCGCTCTACCAACTGAGCTACTCCCGCATTGTCCTGCATGTGCAGCGCTTTGCCGACCAACACGCTGCCGAAAAATCCTGGAGCGGGAGACGAGTCTCGAACTCGCGACCTCAACCTTGGCAAGGTTGCGCTCTACCAACTGAGCTACTCCCGCATTTGTCCTGCATGTGCAGCGCTTTGCCGACCAACACGCTGCCAGAAAAATCTGGAGCGGGAGACGAGTCTCGAACTCGCGACCTCAACCTTGGCAAGGTTGCGCTCTACCAACTGAGCTACTCCCGCGTATTGCTGCGCTACTGCTTCCCCGTCGCACTTACTTCGCCGTGCAGCGGAGAAGCGAGATTATGTCTAAGGCACATTCGTATGTCAAGGGCTTTTCCAGCCCTTTTTCCAAAAACCCGCGCCGCCGAACGCGTGGCGCGGGTCACGCGCCGCCGCGCTCGCGAATCTGCGGCCACGCAAGCTTCATGTAGTACAGCATCGACCAGATCGTCAGCACCGCCGCGAGATACATCAGCCACTCGCCCCACACGCGCGTGTCGATCGTCGCGACGCCGAGCGGCAGCGGCCCGTAAAACAGCAGCATCGGGATCGCGACCATCTGGCACGCGGTCTTGAACTTGCCGAGCTGGTTCACCGCGACGCTCTTCGACGCGCCGATCTGCGCCATCCACTCGCGCAGCGCCGAGATCGCGATCTCGCGGCCGACGATCACGAGCGCGATCGCCGCGTCGACCCGCGAAATCTGCACGAGGATCAGCAGCGCGGCCGTCACCATCAGCTTGTCCGCCACCGGATCGAGAAACGCGCCGAACGACGACGTCTGGTTCCACTTGCGCGCGAGAAACCCGTCGAACCAGTCGGTCAGCGCGGCGAGGATGAAGATCGCCGCCGCCGCGAGATTGCGGTGCGCGCCGCCCATCACCGTGTCCGGCAGATAGAACACGCCGACGACGAGCGGAATCAGCACGATCCGTACCCACGTCAGGAAAATCGGGAAATTGAACGGCATGGCATCCGGGACAGTAAAGGATTCGCAATTGTGCCGTGTCGACCGGCCTGCCACAAGAACGCGAAAACGCGGGCAAGGCAGCCGGCCGCACGGGCGCGTCAGTGAAGCTGCTTGTAGATCTGCTCGGCGAGCGCGTGCGAGATGCCCTCGACGCTCGCGAGTTCCTCGACGCTCGCGGCAACGACGCCGCGCAACCCGCCGAAGCGCGCGAGCAGCCGCTGCCGGCGCTTCGCGCCGACGCCCTCGAGTTCCTCGAGCCGCGACGTCTGGCGCGCCTTCGCCCGCTTCGCGCGCATGCCCGTGATCGCGAAGCGGTGCGCCTCGTCGCGAATTTGCGCGACGAGCATCAGCGCGGCGCTCTCCTTGCCGAGTTCGAGCGGCGTGCGGCCGTCCGCGAACACGAGCGTCTCGAGGCCCACCTTGCGCCCCTCGCCTTTCGCGACGCCGACCAGCATCGACGTGTCGAGCCCAAGCTCGGTGAACACCTGGCGCGCGATTTCGACCTGACCCTTGCCGCCGTCGATCAGCACGATGTTCGGCAGCAGGCTCGACGCCTCGGCCTGGCGCGTCGACTCGCCGTCGATGCCCGCCGCATCGTCGGCGGCGGCCGCCTGCGCGGCCTGCTCGACCATCTTCTCGTAGCGGCGCGTGAGCACCTGCCGCATCGCCGCGTAATCGTCGCCCGGCGTGATACCCGTGATGTTGTAGCGACGATACTCGCCCGACTGCATCTTGTGATGGTGATAGACGACGCACGACGCCTGCGTCGCCTCGCCCATCGTATGGCTGATGTCGAAGCATTCGATCCGCAGCGTCGCGAGATCGTCGCATTCGTAGCCGAGCGTCTCCGCGAGCGCGCGCGTACGCGCCTGCTGCGAGCCCTGCTCGGACAGCAGCCGCGCGAGCGCGAGCCGCGCATTCTGCTCGGCCATCGACAGCCACGCGCGCCGCTGCCCCTGCGGCTGCCGCACCAGCGACACCTTGTGGCCGGCCTGCTCGGACAGCAGCTCGAGCAGGTCGCGGCTCGCGGGCGCATGACTCACGACGAGCACCGGCGGCACGCGGTTGCCGAGATAGTGCTGAGAGATGAACGCATCGAGCACTTCGGCCTCGACCGACGCCACCGCGTCGCCGCGCACGCTGCCGCCGTCTTCCGCGGGCTGGTCGGGCAGTACGCCGTGGGTCGCGTCGGCCGCGCCGGCAACCTCCGCCACCTCGGCCTCGTCTCCGAGGCCGCCCTCGGCAAGCGTCAGCGCGCTTTCGACGTGCGTCGGGAAATACGCCTTGTCGCCGAGATGGCGGCCGCCGCGCACCATCGCAAGGTTCACGCACACGCGGCCGCCCAGCGCGACGACCGCCAGGATGTCGACGTCGCTGTCGCCGCCGACCTCGATCGCCTGCTGATGCAGCACCGTTGCAAGCGAACTCATCTGGTTGCGCACCGCAGCCGCCTGCTCGAATTTCAGCTCGGCCGCGAACGCGTGCATCTTCTGCTCGAGCTCGTTCATCACCTCGGACTGCCGGCCGAGCAGGAAACGCGCGGCGTTCGACACGTCGACCGCGTAATCCTCGTCGGAAATCGCACCGACGCACGGCGCCGTGCAGCGTCCGATCTGGTGCAGCAGGCACGGCCGCGTGCGGTTGTTGAAGACCGAATCCTCGCAGGTCCGCAACTGGAACACACGCTGCAGGATCTGGATGCTCTCGCGCACGGCCCACGCACTCGGGAACGGCCCGAAATACTGGTTCTGCTTGTCGACCGAGCCGCGGTAGTAGGCCATCCGCGGAAAACGGTGCGCGGTGAGCTTCAGGTACGGATATGACTTGTCGTCGCGAAACAGGATGTTGTAGCGCGGCGCGAGCGCCTTGATCAGATTGTTCTCGAGCAGCAGCGCCTCGGCTTCCGAGCGCGTGACGGTCGTTTCGATGCGCGCGATGCGCGTGACCATCATCGCGATGCGCGGCGACAGTTGCGTCTTCGTGAAATAGCTCGACACGCGCTTCTTCAGGTCGCGCGCCTTGCCGACGTAGAGGACGGCGCCCGCCGTGTCGTAATAGCGATAGACACCCGGCATGTGCGGCAACTGCGCAAGGATCTTCTTCGGTTCGAACGGAGTATCGGAGGCTTCTGGGGCTGTCATGCGTGATCCGGGCGCCTTGTAACGCGGGACGGGTCTATTAGAATCGCCAGTTTAGAGCATTCACCGGCCCGCTTCGATGCCACGCACCACCGCTGCCCCCCAATCTGCTGCGCCGCTCGCGCCGGGCGAACCGATCGCCTGCGACCTCTTCTGCACGGTAATCGACAATTTCGGCGACATCGGCGTGTGCTGGCGCGTCGCGCGCCAGCTCGCACACGAGCACGGCTGGCAGGTTCGCCTGTTCGTCGACGACCTGCGCACGTTCGCGCGCCTGCTGCCGGGGGTCGATCCCGACGCGGGACGGCAGTCGGTCGACGGCATCGCGATCGAGCACTGGCATGCGGAAGCCGGCGACGCGCTCGAGATCGCCGACGTCGTGATCGAGGCATTCGCATGCGAGCTGCCCGGTGCGTATCTGGCGGCGATGGCACGCCGTGCGCGTCGCCCGGTGTGGATCAACCTCGAATACCTGAGCGCCGAGGATTGGGTCGCCGATTTCCATTTGCGGCCGTCGCCGCATCCGCGCTACCCGCTGCTGAAGACATTCTTCTTCCCGGGCCTGTCGGCCGGCACGGGCGGTGTCCTGAAGGAACACGACCTCGATGCGCGCCGCACCGCGTTCGAAACCGACGCGGCCGCGCGCGCCGCGTGGTGGCAGCGCGCGACTGGCGGCGCACCGCCGGCGCCCGGCACGACGGTCGTCAGCCTGTTCGCATACGAGAATCCGGCCGTCGACGCGCTGCTCGCGCAGTGGCGCGACGGCCCGTCACCGGTCGTCGCGCTCGTGCCGGCCGGCCGCGTGTCGCCCGCCGTGGCGCGCTTTTTCGGGGTCGAGTCGTTCGGCGCGGGCGCGCATGCGAGCAGCGGCAACCTGGTCGCTCACGGGCTCGCGTTCGTTCCGCAGGCCGACTACGACCCGCTGCTGTGGGTGGCCGACATCAATTTCGTACGCGGCGAGGATTCATTCGTCCGTGCGCAGTGGGCACGCAAGCCGTTCGTGTGGCACATCTACCCGCAGGCCGACGATGTGCACCTGCCGAAGCTCGACGCCGCGCTCGCGCACCTGTCTGCCGGCCTCGCCGACGCGCCGCGCGCAGCGCTCGGGCGCTTCTGGCATGCGTGGAACGGCGCCGGCACGCCCGACTGGGCCGATTTCCTGCAACACCGCGCCGCACTGGACGCCAACGCGGCCCGCTGGGCCGATACGCTCGCGGCCGTCGGCGATCTCGCCGGAAAGCTGGCCGAATACGCAAAATCTCAGTTAAAATAAACGGTTATCCGACGGCTGACCATGCAAGCGCTCGCTTTTGGCGTCCACCGGAACGCACCGCTTGGCACCTCGGCTGTTGCGCAACGCTCAGGCACCTATTTATTTGATTTGATCAGGACAGTTTTTTTATGAAGACCGCACAGGAACTCCGCGTAGGCAACGTCGTGCAGATCGGCAGCGACGCATGGGTCATCTCGAAGACGGAATACAACAAGTCGGGCCGTAACGCCGCCGTCGTCAAGATGAAGATGAAGAACCTGCTGACCAACGCAGGCCAGGAATCGGTCTACAAGGCCGACGACAAGTTCGACGTCGTCGTGCTCGACCGCAAGGAAGTGACGTACTCGTACTTCGCCGACCCGATGTACGTGTTCATGGACGCCGACTACAACCAGTTCGAAGTCGAAGCCGAAATGATGGGCGAAGCGCTGAACTACCTCGAAGACGGCATGGCATGCGAAGTCGTGTTCTACAACGAGAAGGCGATCTCGGTCGAACTGCCGACGATCCTCGTTCGTGAGATCACCTACACCGAGCCGGCCGTCAAGGGCGACACGTCGTCGGGCAAGGTGCTGAAGAACGCAAAGCTCGCAACGGGCTTCGAACTGCAGGTTCCGCTCTTCTGCAACACCGGCGACAAGATCGAAATCGATACGCGCACGAACGAATACCGCAGCCGCGCGTAATCGCCAGCGATTCCCGCGTCGAACAAAGCGCCCTTCGGGGCGCTTTTTGTTTGCCTATCGCCAACAGCGACCGCAAACCAGTGCCATATCAAGCACAAAATCCACCGGTAAAGATATTCAATTTGTATCATCGGTAACTGTTTTATAGCGCCGGAGAAATAATGCGCGTTACGCGTTCGGCGGGGCATAAAATCAGTTTTTAATCTGACATGCGGCTGCGGCTCCCGATGGCCGACGGCCCGCCTCTCTTGACTCGACTCGCGTCCACCATGCCACACGCCCTGATTGTCGAAGACGATCCCAACAGTCTCTCCGGCCTCACCGCGCTGCTCGCCGCAGACGGCTTCTCGGTCGACACGGCCACGTCGCTCGCCGAAGCGCGTACGGCGCTCGGCCGCTCGATTCCCGATGTCGTCCTCGTCGACCTGAACCTGCCGGACGGCAGCGGGTTCGACCTGCTCCAGCACCTGCCGCAGCAACAGCCGAACGGCTCGTTGCCCGTCATCGTGCTGACGGGCAACGCGACGGTCGAAAGCGCAATCGAGGGCCTGCGTCACGGTATTTGGGACTACCTGCTGAAGCCGATCAACATTCCGCGCCTGCGCAGCCTGCTCGCGCGAATCCCCCGCCCGTACGAACTGATCGACGAAGTGCAGTCGCTGCGCGCATCGCTGCGCCATCTCGGCCGCTTCGGCGCACTGGTCGGCCGCAGCGACGCGATGCAGCACGTGTACGACATGATCGAGCACAACGCGCGCACCGAAACGGCCGTGCTGTTCGCGGGCGAAGCCGGCACCGGCAAGAAGCTGGCCGCACGCACGCTGCATGAACTGAGCCGCCGCCGCAAAGGGCCGTTCGTGTCGTTCGACTGCCGGACGATCACGCAGGCCGGCCGGCACGGCGCATCGCTCGACAGCGTGCTGTTCGGCCATGAGCGCGGCGCATTCGACGGCGCCGAGCGCCGCGAATCGGGCCTGTTCGAACAGGCGGGCGGCGGCACGCTGTTCCTCGACGAGATCACCGCGCTGCCGCTCGTGCTGCAGGAAGCGCTGCTGCAAGCGCTCGATTCGCAGAACTTCATGCGGATCGGCGGCACGAGCGCGATCACGAGCGATTTCCGGCTGATCGCGACCACGCGCCGCCCGGCGCGCGAAGCGGTCGCGAACGGCACGCTGCGCGAGGATCTGTGGCTGCGCCTCGATGCGGCATCGGTCACGATGCCGCCGCTGCGCGAGCGCGACGGCGACGCACTCGCGATCGCGGACGCGCTGATCGACGAACTGAACCGCGAAGCGCGCGCGACCGGCCGCAACACGACCGACAAGCGCGCGGCGCCAGGCTTCGTGCGCGAATGCGTGTCCTACGAATGGCCCGGCAACGTGCGTGAGCTGCAGGAGCGCGTGCGCTTCGCGTACGACGCATCGGGCGACTTCATCGAGACGCTGCGCGCCGGTGAGACCAGCTTCGCCGCCGGCGCCGCGCTGAACGGCAGCAGCGTGCAGATCAAGGTCGGCACGCCGCTGGCCGACGTCGAGGATCTGCTGATCCGTGCGACGCTCGACGCGGTCGGCGGCACGCGCCACCGCGCGGCGACACTGCTCGGCATCAGCCCCAAGACGCTGTACAACAAACTGCAGCGGATGAAGGTGAACTGAGCGGCCGGCGATGCATGCGGGCGCTGACAGGATTTGACCGTTAGTTGCGCCATGAGGTCGCCGTGCCGGCATGCCTGATTTCCGCCGCAGTCCCGTTCACGCCTGCCGCACCCCATGTAAAAAGCCGCGCGGTTGCGCGGCTTTTTGCTTCAGCGACCGGAATGGCGCGGTTCCGCGCCCCTTCCCCGCTTACGCCAGTGCGCTGCTCAACAGCGCCTGCGCCTGCAGATACTCGGGCTGCACGATCAGCCTGTCCCACTTGAGCGCCTTGCCGCGCGCGCGCATCCGCTTGAGACGTCGTACCGACTCGGCCGATGCGTGCGCCTTCAGCCCGTTCAGCACGACCTCGGCTGCGTCCGGCTGGTTGCAGACGAGCACCATGTCGCAACCGGCGGCGAGCGCGGCTTCGGCCGCCTGAGTGAGCGTGCCGCCTTCGCGGGCGGCCTCCATCGACAGGTCGTCGCTGAAGATCGCGCCCGTGAAGCCGAGCCGGCCGCGCAGGATGTCCTGCAGCCACACGCGCGAGAAACCGGCCGGCCGCTGGTCGACCCGCGTGTAGATCACGTGCGCGGGAATCACCGCGGACAGCGACAAGCCGAGCCAGTCGTACGGCGCGACGTCCTGCTTGAGGATCGCGTCGAGCGTGCGATCGTCGGTCGGCAGCGCGACGTGCGAATCGGCCTCCGCGAAGCCGTGCCCCGGAAAATGCTTGCCGCAGTTCGCCATGCCGGCGAGCGACAGCCCGTGGTTCAGGCTCTTCGCGAGCAGCGTGACGACGCGCGGGTCGCGATGGAACGCGCGATCGCCGATCACTTTCGAGTGCCCGTAGTCGAGATCGAGCACGGGCGTGAAGCTCATGTCGATCCCGCACGCGCGCAGCTCGGCGGCCAGGATGTAGCCGACGGCGGTCGCGACCTTCGTCGCGAGCAGCACGTCGCGATCCCACAGCTCGCCGAGGCGGCGCATCGCGGGCAGCACCGTGAAACCGTCGGTGCGGAAACGCTGCACGCGCCCGCCCTCATGATCGACGGCGATCAGGACGTCTTCGCGCACCGCGCGGATCGAGTCGGTCAGCGCGGTCAGTTGCGCACGATTCTGGAAGTGCCGCGCGAACAGGATCACGCCGCCGGTGTTCGGATGCGCGAGGCGCCGCGCATCGTCGCGCGACAGGGCCGTGCCGACGACGTCGAGCATGACCGGGCCGGGAGTCGTTTTCATCGAATCGGGAATTCCGTCAGGAGGAGGTTCGGGAAACAGGTGCAGGCGCGGCGTCCGTCTCGGCGATCACGAACGACACCGCATAGTCGCGTTCGTCGCTGACCGTCACGCGCGCCGTGATGCCGCGCGCGGCAAGCCAGTCGGCCAGCTCGCCCGACGCGACCACGTACGGCTCGCCGCTCGGGTGGTTGAGGGTCTGCAATGCACGCCACGTCATCGGCCAGTGCATGCCGAGCCCGATCGCCTTCGAGAACGCTTCCTTCGCGGAAAAGCGCGTCGCGAGAAACGCGATGCCGCGCGCCTCGGAACGTGCGCGACGCGCATGGAACACGCGCAGCTCGTCGGGGCCCAGCACCTTCTCGGCAAACCGGCCGCCCGTGCGTTCGAGCACGGCCGCGACGCGGCTCACCTGGGCAATGTCGGTACCGATACCGTAGATCGCCATGTCAGTACGCGCCGGAGCGTCCCAGCGGAGCCGGGTTGCAAACGACGCCGGCGGCGCGATGGAACTTCATCTTCAACGCGCGCCGCCATGCAGCGCGGCGACGCGTGCGGCAACCATGATCGCCTTCATCTCGCGCACCGCGTTGTCCCAGCCCGCGAAGATCGCGTGCGCGACGATTGCGTGGCCGATGTTCAGCTCGACGATGCCGTCGATCGCGGCAATCTGCTGCACGTTCGTGTAATGCAGGCCGTGACCCGCGTTGACCTTCAGGCCGAGCTGCGCGCCAGCCTGCACGCCCGCGACGATGCGCTCGTATTCGCGCTGCTGCGCGGCTTCGTCTTGCGCCTCGGCGTAGCGGCCCGTATGCAGTTCGATCACCGGCGCGCCCGCTTCGTGCGCGGCGCGGATCTGCGTTTCGTCCGGATCGATGAACAGCGACACGCGCACGCCCACGTCGGCAAGCTGCTTGCACGCCGCGCGCACGGCCTCGAAGTGGCCGGCGACGTCGAGGCCGCCTTCGGTCGTCAGTTCCTCGCGCTTCTCGGGCACGAGGCACGCGTCGTGCGGACGCACTTCACACGCGATGTCGAGCATCTCGGCCGTCACCGCGCATTCAAGGTTCATGCGCGTCTTCAGCAGCGGGCGCAGCTTGCGCACGTCCGCGTCGACGATGTGACGGCGATCCTCGCGCAGGTGCAGCGTGATCGCGTCCGCACCGGCCTCTTCGGCGGCGAGCGCCGCGCGGATCGGGTCGGGATAGGCCGTGCCGCGCGCATTGCGCAGCGTCGCGACGTGGTCGATGTTCACGCCCAGGTCGATGGCGGTGGGCGTTGTCAGGAAGAAGCTCATAGGTTTTGCAGGTCGATCAGGATCTGGCGCGTGGCAAGCGGCGTACCGCCGAGATAGGTGTTCAGCAGGAAGCGCATCAGCGTCTTGCTTTGCGCAACCGTCTGGGCTCGATGGTAATCGTCCTGCTCCATGTCGAGCAACGTCTGTCCGGTGATGACCGGCCAGTGCGACGGCACATCGTCGTCCGCATTGCGCACGCCGCGCTCGGGATCGAACACGTAGCGGCGGTCGGGTTCGACCGCACGGCGCGCGACCGTGCGGTTCAGCGCCATCGCGTAGCCGGTCTCGCGCAGCAGCACGCGCTCGAACGAACGCAGCACCTGCACCGCGGGTTCGCCGTGCGCGAGGCGCGTGAGGGTCAGCACGTAATGATTGAACAGCGGCGGCTGGGGATCTTCGCGCGCGCAGAACTTCACGAGCAGTTCATTCGCGTAGAAGCCGCACAGCAGCCCGTCGCCGACGAGCGGCAGCATCCCGCCGACCCACTCGGCGCCCGTCAGCGTGCGCACCTCGGATTTGCCCGACCAGGACAGCAGCAGCGGCTGGAATGTCTGCAACACGCCGCGCAGTGCGGAGTGCGGGCGCTTCGCACCCTTCGCGACGAGCGCGAGCCGGCCGTGATCGCGCGTCAGCACGTCGACGATCAGGCTCGTTTCCCGGTACGGATAGCTGTGCAGCACGAACGCCGGCTGCTCGGCGACGCGGAAATCGGACGTGCGAGACGTCGCGCGCCGCGCCTTGCGCGGCGGTTCGGGCGGTGCCGGCAGCGGCGCGTCGTTCGCGCCGGCCGTCACCGCGTCTTCAGTCGACGTCAGCGCGTCATTCGTACCCATAGGCGCGCAGCCCCGCCTCGTTGTCGGCCCAACCGCTCTTCACCTTCACGAAGGTCTCGAGGTACACGGGGCCGTCGAACAGCTTCTCCATGTCCATCCGCGCCTCGGTGCTGATCTGCTTGAGCTTCTCGCCCTTCTTGCCGATCACCATCGCCTTGTGCGAATCGCGCTCGACGAGGATCGTCGCGAAGATGCGCTTCAGGCGCCCCTCCTCCTCGAACTTGTCGATGATGACGGTGCTCGTGTACGGCAGTTCGTCGCCGGTCCAGCGGAACACCTTCTCGCGCAGGATCTCGGCCGCGAGGAAGCGCGAGCTGCGATCGGTCAGCTCGTCCTCGCCGTAGATCGGCTCGCCTTCCGGCAGGTACGGCTTGATCGTCTCCAGCAGGCGCTTGATGTCTTCCGGCCGCTGCGCCGACAGCGGCACGAGTTCGGTGAATTCGCGCAGCGCGCTCATCTGCTGCATGAACGGGAACAGCGTCGCCTTGTCGGCCACGCGATCGATCTTGTTCGCGATCAGCAGCGTCGGCATGCCGGGCGGAATCAGGTCGAGCACCTTCTGGTCGTCGGGCCCGAAGCGGCCCGCTTCGATCACGAACAGGATCACGTCGACCGACGTCAGTGTCGACGTGACCGCGCGGTTCAGCGAACGGTTCAGCGCGGTGCTGTGACGGGTCTGGAAACCCGGCGTGTCGACGAACACGAACTGCGCGTCGTCGAACGTGTTGATGCCGGTGATGCGATGGCGGGTCGTCTGCGCCTTGCGCGACGTGATGCTGATCTTCTGGCCGACGAGTGCGTTCATCAACGTCGACTTGCCGACGTTCGGGCGGCCCACGATCGCGATCATGCCGCAACGGAAACCGGTAGGAGCGGGAGTGTTCATATCGTTTGGGAGACAGGTTCGGAAACGGCCGCGCGGCGCGCGGCACGATCGATGGGCAATTCAGTGGTCGGCATCGGCCACGCGCGCCTGCGTGGCAGCAAGGCTCGCACCGCCCGGCGGCGTATCGGAATCGGGCGCCGCGGCATCGCGAGCACGCACGGTCGCGCGCGAAGCGGGGTCGGAGCCGGCCGAAGGCTTGTCGGCGGACGACGATGCCGGATCGGCTGCGTGGCCGGCCGGTTTGTCGGCTGCGCGCGGCGCGGGCGCGGCTTCCGCGGGTTTTTCCGCAACCTTGTCGGTGCGCTCGGCCGGCTTTTCGGCAACCTTGTCGGTCGCCGGCTTCGTCGCCCGTTCGCCCTTGTCGGCAGCCGACTCGACATGCGCCGCTCGAATCGCGGCCATCGGCGCCGCAGCCGGCTCTACGCCGGCGCCGGTCGCAGCGGTTGCCGCAGGCACCGCACCGGCCGCCTTGGCCTCGCGCGCCGCCGCACGTTCCTTCCGCTCCGGCGAGCGCAGGTCGAGCGCTTCCTGCACGCCCTTCACGCCCGGCACGATTTCGGGTTCGACATGCTTCGACCCGCGCGCGTTTTTCGAGCGCTTCGGCTTCGTGGCCAGCATCGGCGCGGCCGCCATCACCTCGTCGAGCGCCTTCTTCGCTGCGGCCTGCTCGGCCGCGCGCCGGCTCGCACCGGAGCCCGACACCTTCACGTCCAGCTTCGGCACCGTGCATTCGACTTCGAATTGCTGATTGTGCGCCGCACCATGCGTCGCGACGACCGTGTAGGTCGGCAGCGCGATCTTGTGCCCCTGCAGGTATTCCTGCAGCAGCGTCTTCGCGTCCTTGCCGAGCGTGCGCGGATCGATGTGGTCGAGAATCGGGATGTAGAGGCGCTTGATGACCCCTTGGGCGGCTTCGAAGCCGCCATCGAGGAACACGGCCCCGATGATGGCTTCGAACGCGTCCGCGAGGATCGACGGGCGGCGGAAACCGCCGCTGCGCAGTTCGCCCTCGCCCAGCCGCAACCCGTCCGAAATATTCAGGGCCTGAGCAATTTCGTACAGCGACTGCTGTTTGACGAGGTTGGCGCGTACGCGCGACAGGTCACCTTCGTCCAGCTTGCTGAAACGCTGGAACAAAAGGGCGGCCACCGCGCAATTCAGAACGGAGTCGCCGAGAAACTCGAGCCGTTCGTTGTGCGTGGCACTGTGACTGCGATGGGTCAAAGCCTGGCGCAACAATTCCGCATTGCGAAATTCGTAGCGCAGCCGGCTTTCCAACTGGGATAGGGGCATGTGCAGGAGTATAACGCGGGCGCCGGTCGGGCCGAAACGGCACGGCCGGACACGAAAAGGCGTGACGAGGCGGTGTTACCGCCGGTTCTTAAAGTAGTTCGGCAATACGCGACGCGGCCCGTGCATCGCGTATTGCGCGTGAGTCGAATGCGATCAGTTGAAGGAACCGATGCGCTTCAGGTCGCTGAAGTTCATCCAGATGAAGAACGCGCGGCCGACGATGTTCCGGTCCGGCACGAAACCCCAGTAGCGGCTGTCCGCGCTGTTGTCGCGGTTGTCGCCCATCATGAAGTAGTGACCGGGCGGCACCTTGCAGATCACGCCGCGGCTGTTGTACGTGCAGTTGTCGCGATACGGATAGTCGTATGCGCCCATCACGAACGGCGGCACCGCGGGGTTGTTGAGGATCGCGTTCTTCTTGTTGCCGATCGTCTCCTCGAACTGCTTCGCGTAATTCTGGCGCTCGTCGTCGAAGAAATCGGGCAGCGGCGTTTCGGGCACCGGCTGGCCGTTGATCGTGAGCTGCTTGTCCTGGTACGCGACCGTGTCGCCCGGCAGGCCGATCACGCGCTTGATGTAGTCGACCGACTCGTCCTTCGGATAACGGAACACGACGACGTCGCCGCGCGACAGCGGGCTGCCCTGCGTGATCTTCGTGTTCGTGACCGGCAGGCGCAGCCCGTACTCGAACTTGTTGACGAGGATGAAGTCGCCGACGAGCAGCGTCGGCACCATCGAGCCCGACGGAATCTTGAACGGCTCGATGATGAACGAACGCACGACGAACACCGCCAGGATCACCGGGAAGAAGCTCGCGGTGTACTCGAGCCACCACGGCTGGCGCAGCTTCTCGTCGCGCAGCTTCGAACGCGTCTGCACGGCGTTTTCGTCCGCGAAACGCTTGTCGATGCGCGACTGCTGGCGATCGAACTCCTCGATCGCCGAGTCGGCCGCCATGCGTCGCCGCGGCAGGAACACCAGTTTGTCCAGCACCCACGCTACGCCCGTCACGGCGACGAGCACAAAAAGAATCAGCGCAAAATTCATGAAAGGAACAGTCCTGTTATTTGTCTTCGACGCGCAAGATCGCAAGGAACGCTTCCTGCGGGATCTCGACCGAACCCACCTGCTTCATGCGTTTCTTGCCTGCTTTCTGCTTTTCGAGCAGCTTCTTCTTGCGCGTGATGTCGCCGCCATAACACTTCGCCAGCACGTTCTTGCGCAGCGCCTTGATGTTCTCGCGGGCGATGATGTGCGCACCGATCGTGGCCTGGATCGCCACGTCGTACATCTGGCGCGGAATGATCTCGCGCATCTTCGCCGCCACTTCGCGGCCGCGATACTGCGATTGCGACCTGTGGACGATCACCGACAGCGCGTCGACCTTGTCGCCGTTGATCAGCATGTCGACCTTCACGACGTCCGCCGACCGGTATTCCTTGAACTCGTAGTCCATCGACGCGTAGCCGCGCGACACCGACTTCAGGCGGTCGAAGAAATCGAGCACGATCTCGGCCATCGGGATTTCGTAGGTGAGCTGCACCTGGCGGCCGTGATACTGCATGTTGATCTGCGAGCCGCGCTTCTGCGTGCACAGCGTGATCACCGAGCCGACGTAGTCCTGCGGCATGTAGAGATTCACCGTGACGATCGGCTCGCGGATCTCCTCGATCTTCGGCGGCTCCGGCATCTTCGCGGGATTCTCGACCATCACGATCGAGCCGTCGCTCATCAGGACCTCGTAGACCACGGTCGGCGCCGTGGTGATGAGGTCCATGTCGAATTCGCGCTCCAGCCGCTCCTGCACGATCTCCATATGCAGGAGACCCAGGAAGCCGCACCGGAACCCGAAGCCGAGCGCCTGCGACACTTCCGGCTCGTACTGCAGCGACGCGTCGTTGAGCTTCAGCTTCTCGAGCGATTCGCGCAGCGCGTCGTACTGGTTCGCTTCCACCGGATAGAGGCCGGCGAACACCTGCGGCTTCACTTCCTTGAAGCCCGGCAGCGCTTCCGCCGCCTGCTTGGCCGCATGCGTGACGGTATCGCCGACCTTCGCGGCCGTCAGTTCCTTGATGCCGGCGATGATGAAGCCCACCTGCCCCGCCGACAGCGAATCGAGATTGCGCGACTTCGGCGTGAACACGCCGATGTGCTCGACCGGATACTGCGCGCCGGTCGCCATCATCTTGATCTTGTCCTTCGGGCGCAGCGTGCCGTTGACGATGCGCACCAGCATCACGACGCCGACGTAGTTGTCGAACCACGAATCGATGATGAGCGCCTGCAGCGGCGCGTCCGGATCGCCCTTCGGCGGCGGCACCTTCGCGATCAGCGCTTCGAGCACATCCTCGACGCCGAGGCCCGTCTTCGCACTGCAGCGCGTCGCGTCGGTCGCGTCGATGCCGATCACGTCCTCGATCTCCTCGATCGCGTTCTCGGGGTTCGCGGCCGGCAGGTCGATCTTGTTCAGCACCGGCACGACCTCGACGCCGAGCTCGATCGCCGTGTAGCAGTTCGCGACCGTCTGCGCCTCGACGCCCTGGCTCGCGTCGACGACCAGCAGCGCGCCTTCGCACGCGGACAGCGAACGGCTGACCTCGTACGAGAAGTCGACGTGCCCCGGCGTGTCGATCAGGTTCAGGTTGTAGACCTTGCCGTCGCGCGCGCGATAGGACAGTGCAGCCGTCTGCGCCTTGATCGTGATGCCGCGCTCGCGCTCGATATCCATCGAGTCGAGCACCTGCGCTTCCATTTCACGGTCGGCGAGACCGCCGCAGACCTGGATGATGCGATCCGCGAGCGTCGACTTGCCATGGTCGATGTGCGCGATGATCGAGAAATTGCGAATATGATCCATTCAGTGCCGATCAAGCGAAAAAGGCGCGCTCGACGACTGCGGAGCACGCCTTGTGTAAGTCGGTGAAAAAACAGCCTATTTTAGCCGAAAAGGCCTTCACCGGGCGGTATTTCGGACGCCGGGCCGCGCGGCACCCGGCCGGGGCGCCTGCCGGGCGAAGTCCCGTGCGAAGCGACACCGGCCAGCGACAGGCTCAGCGCCGGGCCATGAGCGCGTCGCGCACCCTCGCGTCGTCGAACCGGTGGCGGCACACTTCCGCGCCGTCCAGCAGCAGCACCGGCACGTCCTCGTCGTAGCGGGCGACGAGCGCCGCATCGGTGTCGATGTCGACATAGTCGACCGCGACGCCGAATTCGGCCGCCACCGGCGCCAGTGCGTCGCGCATGTCGTCGCACAGGTGGCACCAGCCGCGGCCGTAGAGCGTGAACATCGGCGCGTTACTTCTGGCGCGGCCGCACCGGCACGAACTGCGTATTGTCGCCGCGCCGCACCAGCACCGCGACCGCCTTTTGCGGATCGAGCTGCGCGGTCACTTCGGCGAACTGCTTCGCGCTCGTGATGTCGGTATCGCCGACGCGCAGCACGATGTCGCCGCGCTGCAGGCCCGCACGGGCAGCCGGGCCGTCGACGCCGTCGATCTGCACACCGTTCTTCAACTTCAGCGTCTTCAACTGATCCGCCGTCAGGTCGCTAACCGTCAGACCGAGCGAATTGGTCTGGCGCGGCTTCTGCGGCGCGTTCTTGCGCTGTTCGGCCTTGGCCGTCGACTCGACCGGCGTCTCCGCGATCGTGATCGGCAAATCGCGCGCCTGACCCTTGCGCCATACGCTGACGGTCGCCTTCGTGCCGGGCTTCGTGTCGCCGACCATGCGCGGCAGGTCCGACGCCGCGTCGACCGGGCGGCCGTTGAACTTCAGGATAATGTCGCCCGGCTGGATGCCTGCCTTGTCGGCCGGGCCGCCCGGCTCGACGCTGCTGACGAGCGCGCCTTCGGCCTTCGGCAACCCGATCGAGTCGGCCACGTCCTTCGTCACCTCGCCGATCGCCACCGCGATCCGGCCGCGCGTGACCTTGCCCGTCGCCTTCAGCTGATCGGCCACGCGCATCGCCTCGTCGATCGGAATCGCGAACGAAATGCCCATGAAGCCGCCGGTACGGCTGTAGATCTGCGAGTTGATGCCGATCACCTCACCCTGCATGTTGATCAGCGGGCCGCCCGAGTTGCCGGGGTTCACGGCGACGTCGGTCTGGATGAACGGCAGATAGTCGCCCGTGTTGCGGCTCTTCGAGCTGACGATACCGGCCGTCACCGTGTTGTCGAGACCGAACGGCGAACCGATCGCGACGACCCACTCGCCGACGCGCACCTTGTTCGAGTCGCCGATCGCGACGACAGGCAGGTTCGACGCCTGGATCTTGACGACCGCGACGTCCGTGCGATCGTCGACGCCGATCAGCTTCGCCTTGAATTCGCGCTTGTCGGTCAGCGTCACGTAAATGGTGTCCGCGTCGTCGACGACGTGCGCATTGGTCATCACATAACCGTCGGCCGACACGATGAAGCCCGAGCCGACGCCGCGATTCTGCTCGGTGTCGGGCGGATTGTCCGGTGCCGGCGCATTCTTCGGGTTGCCGTTGCCGCTACCGTTGCCGGGCGCCTGCGGCAGCGGAATGCCGAAGAAGCGCCGGAAGAATTCCGACATGTCGCCGTTGTCGAAGCCCGGCGGGAGCATCCCGCGCGGGCCGCTGCTCGTCGGCACGTTGGCGGTGGTCCTGATGTTCACGACGGCCGGCCCGACCCTTTCGACCAGATCGGCGAAGTCGGGCAGGCTGGCAGCGGGAGCCGTCACCGCGATCGCGGTATGCGGCACGAGCGGCAGGCAGGCAGACAACGCCGCCGCCGCGAACCATTTGCGCAGCGTGTGTTTCATCATGTCGGAAGCCGTAGCGTTACTTGGAAGCCTTGTATTCTATGGCAGACGCGAACTGCTGCAACGTGGCCGGCGGCACTTCGCCGAGCACGGTGATCCAGTAGTCGCCGCGACGCTTCACGAGAACGTGCGTCGCACCGGTGCTGCCCGCGCCTTCCTTGCGCGTGTTCTTCTCGGCCGGTTCGATGAAAACGGAGATCGTCGCGAGACCGTCGGTGAAGACGGCCTGATCGACCGGAATCGGCGGATCGCCCGCATCGCGCGCAGCCATCGGCCGGCGCACTTCGCGGATCTTCTTGAAACCGGCGACGCTCGGCGCAAGCTGCCAGCCCTGCGCTTCCATGTCGACCGTCGCGACCGGCGGGCGCACGACGGTCCAGCCGCTCAGGTTGCGCATGCCGGCCGCGATCGCGGCCTTGTCGCCGCTCGCACCGCCCGTCTGCAATTGCGAGAACGCAATCTGTTCGAGCACGTGATCGTTCGCATCCAGCGTCTGCGAACGCAGCAGCAGCCCCGTGCGAGCGTCGGCCCAAAGCTTGTACGTGAAACGGTAGGCATCCTTCGGTACGAGCTCGACGACCTGCGCGTCGATCCCGGCCACGCGGTCCTTGCCGAGCAACTTCGCATCGTAGACGGACATCACGTGTTCGCCGCTCGCGCCGAGCAGCGCGGGGAACGAATCGCGCGTCTGACGGCGCTCGACCACGCACAGCTTGCGCTCCGGCACGAACGTGTACAGCTCGTCGTTATGCCGCAGCAGCTTGCGCGGCTTGCCGTCGAGCGTCTCGATCCGCTCGAACTCGCCGTCGCGGGACGCGACGTGCGCGATGCGCGACGACTGGACATACCCGCCGCGCTGGTAGACGAACGTGCCCTCGTAGCTCTGCTGCTGCGCCGCCAGCTGGACGCGGTCGAGCCAGTCGGCGGCACCCTTGCGGGTCGCGACGGGATCGTCCGGTTGCTGGGCGCTGGCAGGAAGGGATTGAACGGACAACAGGGCGGCTGCGCAAAGCAGGAGGGCCGGCAGCCGCTTCCATCCGGAGATGGCGTGATTCAACTGCAATGTCCGCATCGGGTTTATTGGCCTGGCGTGGTGGTCACGGCAGCGCGGATCAGCGGCATCGAACCCGTGACGACGGGCTGCTGCGCGAATTGCTGGTGCGCTTCAAGGTATTGGTCGAGACTGGCGTCGCGAATGATGTTGACGTCCTGCAGCCCCGGCTGGGCCGACGCCTGCGCGACCGTCACGCGCTGCAGGTTGCCGCTTTGCGGCGCACCGACCGACGCGACCTGGACGGCGCCCGGCGTGCCGGCCGTCTGCAGTTGCGGAACGACGATCCACGTCAGCGTGGCCGCCGCGGCGGCCACCGCGAACGCGGGCACGACACGCCGGCGCAGCGACAGCAGCCTGCGCGCGACCGGCGCGGCCGCCGGCGCGAGCAGGTGCGGCTCGCTCTCGAGCGCGGCCGACATGCGCGCGGTGAACGCGACGCTCAGCGCGGGCGACAACGCGAGTTCGTCCGAGCGCAGCGCATCGCCGATCAGGTGGTAATGGGCCCACGCAGCGCGATCCGCGCGGTCGAGCTCAGCCAGAAACTGCCCGTGATCCGGGCCATCGAACATTTCGCCGTCGACCAGCGCGGAAAGGCGCTCGCCGCGTGAGCACGCCTGCGACTGCGTATTGACCGACCCCATGATGCTCCCCATCTTGCACACCCCGTCGTGACTTCACGACTCTATCCGTTACTAGACCCCGACCCGCGTCGTTCCGCCCATCGCGCTTACCAGCGCTTGCCTTCGGGCGTATCGAGCAGCGGACGCAATTTGGCAGCGATTGCCTCGCGAGCACGGAAAATTCGCGACCGGACCGTCCCGATCGGACAGCCCATCATTTCCGCGATCTCTTCGTAGCTCAGGCCCTCGATCTCGCGCAGCGTAATCGCCTGGCGCAATTCTTCGGGCAAGGCGGCCATTGCAGCGTTGACCGTCTCGGCAATCTGCTTGCTCATCAACATCGACTCAGGCGTGTTGATATCCCTTAGTTGGTCTGCGTCGGAGAAAGTTTCCGCTTCCTCCGCATCGGCCTCGGTCGAGGTCGGTGCGCGGCGACCTTGCGTCGCAAGGTAGTTCTTCGCCGTATTGACGGCAATCCGGTACAACCACGTGTAGAACGCAGATTCGCCGCGAAATTGCGGCAACGCACGGTACGCCTTGATGAACGCGTCCTGGGCTACATCCTCGACCTCGGCGGGATCCCGCACGAGGCGCGAGATCAGCCGAATGATCTTGCGGTGGTATTTGGAGACCAGGAGTTCGAACGCTGCCTTGTCGCCCTTCTGTACGCGCTCGACCAGAACCTGATCAATTTCTTTTTCACTCACCTGACAAATCCATTAACTAGGGATGCAACGTGGAGCGCTATTGTAGCGTTCCCGCACCGGCCGCTGGTTACGGTCGGTAACCGTGCCGCCGTCATGCCCGCCCCGCCGCGCCCGCGGTTCTCGCCAGCACGGACAGCGCGCTGAACGACGCGGCGTCGAGCGCATCGGCCGGAATCAGCAGCGGCCGGGCCCGCCGGGCGCCCTGCCCGACCGACAGCACGAGCAGCAGGCTGCTCCAGTGCGCATGGCCCGTCACACGGCCGCGGGCCAGCAGCCGCCCGGTGCGGCCAAACGCCGCAATTTCCCCGAATGCGTCGATCCACAACTCGGCCGGTAGCCGGCGGGCGCAGGCCCGCACGGCGCACACGGCCAGCAGCGCGGCCGTCGCGGCCGACACGCATGCGCCGGCGGCAGCGCCCGCGCGCGGCGTCCAGAACAGGTATGCCGACGCGGCAGCCGACGCGACGAACGCGGCCAGCACGACATACGACACGGCCGAGGCCCGCAACGCAAAGCGCTGCGGACGCCCGGCCGGAGCATCGAATGGACTCGTCAAGCGATTTCAGCGTCAGACGCGCTTGAACACCAGCGTGCCGTTGGTACCGCCGAAGCCGAAATTGTTCTTCACGGCCACGTCGATCTTCATGTCACGCGCGGTGTTCGCACAGTAATCGAGATCGCATTCGGGGTCCTGGTTGAAGATGTTGATGGTCGGCGGCGACACGTTGTTGTGCAGCGCCAGCACCGTGAACACCGACTCGAGGCCGCCCGCGCCGCCCAGCAGGTGGCCTGTCATCGACTTCGTCGAGTTCACGACGAGCTTGTACGCATGCTCGCCGAAGGCCGCCTTCACCGCGTCGGACTCGTTCTTGTCGCCCAGCTGGGTCGACGTGCCGTGCGCGTTCAGGTACTGGACCTCGTCCGGGTTCACGCCGGCGTCGCGCAGCGCCGCGACCATGCAGCGGCGCGGACCGTCCATGTTCGGCGCGGTCATGTGGTACGCGTCGCCCGTCATGCCGAAGCCCGCGACTTCCGCGTAGATCTTCGCGCCACGCGCCTTCGCCGACTCGTACTCTTCCAGCACCATCACGCCTGCGCCCTCGCCCAGCACGAAGCCGTCGCGATCCTTGTCCCACGGACGGGACGCGGTCGCCGGATCATCGTTGCGGGTCGACAGCGCTCGCGCGGCCGCGAAGCCGCCGATGCCGAGCGGCGACACCGTCGATTCGGCGCCGCCCGCGACCATCACGTCCGCGTCGCCGGCCTGGATCAGGCGCGCGGCGAGACCGATGCTGTGCAGGCCGGTCGTGCAGGCCGTCACGGTCGCGAGGTTCGGGCCCTTTAGGCCGAACATGATGCTCAGGTGGCCCGAGATCATGTTGATGATCGAACCCGGCACGAAGAACGGCGAAATCCGGCGCGGGCCGCGATCGACGTAAGTCTGGTGCGTATCTTCGATCATCGGCAGGCCGCCGATGCCGGAACCGACCAGCACGCCGATGCGTTCCGCATTGGCGTCGGTCACTTCCAGACCACTGTCCTTGAGCGCCTGCACGCCGGCGGCGATGCCGTAATGGATGAAGGTATCCATGCTGCGGGCTTCCTTCGCCGGGATGTACTCCTCGGCGCTGAAACCCTTCACCTCGCCCGCGAAATGCACGGCGAGGTTCGACGGATCGAACTTCGTGACGGTGGCGATACCGGACTTGCCGGCGACGAGATTGGCCCAACCGTCGGCAACATTATTGCCAACAGGCGAAATCAGCCCCAGGCCTGTAACAACAACACGACGGCGGCTCACGGTAACCTCTTTTCCATTATTGGATGACAAAAACAAAAGCCACAATGGCCACAGGAACCAGCCCTGCGAGCCCTGTGGCTGTTAGTCCGTCCGGCGCGAAGCCGGCAGGATGGCGCGTCAATCGCGAAGATCGCGGCGACGTGGCGAACAAGCGCGAAAGGCGCTTACGCCTTGACGTTTGCGCGAGCGTAGTCGATCGCTTGCTGAACGGTCGTGATCTTCTCTGCTTCTTCGTCCGGGATTTCCATGCCGAACTCGTCTTCGAGAGCCATCACCAGTTCGACCGTGTCGAGCGAGTCGGCGCCCAGATCGTTCACGAACGAAGCTTCGTTCTTGATCTCGGCTTCCGCGACGCCCAGTTGTTCAGCGACGATCTTCTTGACACGTTGTTCGATGTTGTCCATTACCCCTCCGAGGGAAAGTTCAGATTTACAAGTGCGCGCATTTTATCAGGTTTGCTGACGCCAAAACGCGCGTTGGCTTGATGGCCGATCAAGCGCCGATCCGCCTGAAAAACGGGATACGGCGCGGATAGTAAACGAAAATCGTTACGACATATACATGCCGCCGTTCACGTGCAGCGTCGTGCCGGTGATGTAACCGGCCTGCGGCGATGCGAGGAACGCGACGGCATGGGCGATGTCCTCCGGGCTGCCGAGGCGGCCGAGCGGAATCTGGGTCTTGAGCGCGGCCTGCTGTTCTTCCGGCAGCGTCTTCGTCATGTCGGTGTCGATGAAGCCCGGCGCGACGCAGTTCACGGTGATGCCGCGGCTGCCGATTTCGCGCGCGAGCGCACGCGTCATGCCCGCGACGCCGGCCTTCGCGGCAGCATAGTTGACCTGCCCCGGGTTGCCGGCCGAACCGACCACCGACGTGATGTTGATGATACGGCCGCCGCGCGCCTTCATCATCGGGCGCAGCACCGCGCGCGACAGGCGGAACACCGACTTCAGGTTGGTGTCGATCACCGCGTCCCAGTCCTCGTCCTTCATCCGCATCGCGAGCTGGTCCTGCGTGATGCCCGCGTTGTTGACGAGCACGTTCAGCGCGCCGAATTCCTTCACGGTCGCGTCGATCAGCGTCTCGGCGGCCGCCGCGTCGTTGACGTTCAGCACCGCGCCGCGGCCCGTGACGCCCGCTTCCGCGAACGCCGCGGTGATCGCGGCAGCGCCCGATTCGCTCGTTGCGGTGCCGATCACCGTCGCGCCCAGGCGCGCGAGTTCGAGCGCGATCGACCGGCCGATGCCGCGCGACGCGCCGGTCACGATCGCAACCTGTTTATCGAGAGTCTTTTCCATGAATCGAATATCCGTCTCTTGAGAAAAGGCGCCGCGTCAGGCGGTCACCAGCTTGAGCGCTTCGTCGAGCGACGCCGGATCGAACACCGACGCCCCCGTCAGGTTGCCGTCGATGCGCTTCGTCAGGCCGGCGAGCACCTTGCCCGGACCGCATTCGATCACGTGCGTGACGCCCGTGCCGGCGATGTGCCGCACGCACTCGACCCAGCGCACCGGGCCTGCCGCCTGACGCACCAGGGCGTCCTTGATCGCGACCGGATCGCTGACCACGGCGACGTCGATATTGTTCACGACCGGAATCTGCGGCGCCTTCACGTCGACATTCGCGAGATAGTCGCGCAACTGGTCCGATGCCGGCTTGAGCAGCGACGAATGGAACGGTGCCGACACGGGCAGCGGCAGCGCGCGCTTCGCGCCCTTCGCCTTCGCGATCTCGCACGCCTTCTCGACGGCGGCCTTGTTGCCTGCGATCACGACCTGCGCGGGCGCATTGAAGTTCACCGCTTCGACGACCCCCGCTTCCGCGGCTTCGGCGCACACCGCGCGCACCGTGTCGTCGTCGAGGCCCAGGATCGCGGCCATGCCGCCCTGACCGACCGGCACGGCCGCCTGCATCGCCTGCGCGCGGAAGCGCACGAGCGGCACCGCGTCCTTGAACGCGAGCGCGCCCGCCGCGACGAGCGCCGTGTATTCACCGAGGCTGTGACCGGCGACGATAGACGGCGCCGGGCCGCCTGCCTGCTGCCACGCGCGGTAGCACGCGTAAGCGGCGGTCAGCATCACGGGCTGCGTGTTGGTGGTCAGATTCAGCTCTTCGGCCGGGCCTTCGGCGATCAGCTTGCCGAGGTCCTGATTGAGTGCGTCAGACGCCTCCTGGAGCGTCTCGCGCACGACAGCCAGATCGGCGAATGCGTTGAGCATGCCGACTGCCTGCGAGCCCTGCCCCGGAAAAACGAATGCAAATTTCATATCGTCCCCAATTGAATCGATTCGGACGGCGCGCACGAACGGCGCGCCGATGAGATCCGCGCGCAGCAGTCGCGCGCCGCGGATCAGAAGCGGAAGACCGACGCGCCCCAGGTAAAGCCGCCACCGACACCTTCGATCAGCACGTGCTGGCCACGCTGGATGCGGCCGTCGCGCACCGCGGTGTCGAACGCCAGCGGGATCGACGCGGCCGACGTGTTGCCGTGCTGGTCGACCGTCACGACCATGCGTTCCTGCGGCAGGCCGAGCTTGCGGCAGGTGCTGGTCATGATGCGGATATTGGCCTGGTGCGGAATCAGCCAGTCGATTTGTTCAGGCGCGAGATTCGCCTTTGCAAGCGCCTCGATCGCAACCTTCTCGAGTACGTTGACCGCGAGCTTGAACACGGCCTGCCCGTCCATGTACAGGAACGCGCTGCCCTCGATCACGCCACGATTCACGTTGCCCGGCGTGCAGAGGATATGCGAATAGCTGCCGTCAGCGTGCAGCGCGCTGCCGAGCACGCCCGGCTCTTCCGACGCGGACAGGATCACCGCGCCCGCGCCGTCGCCGAACAGCACGCAGGTCGTGCGGTCCTTGAAGTCGAGGATGCGCGAGAACGTCTCGGCGCCGACGATCAACGCCGTGCGGTGCTGGCCGCTGCGGATGAAGCTGTCGGCCGTCGCCATCGCATACGCAAAGCCCGAACACACGGCCTGCACGTCGAATGCCGCGCCGCCGTTCTTGATGCCGAGCTTGTTCTGCAGCAGGCATGCGGTGCTCGGGAACACGAAATCGGGGGTCGAAGTCGCGACGATGATCAGGTCGATCGACTGCGGATCGATACCGGCCATTTCGATCGCACGACGCGACGCCTCGAGCGCGAGATCGCTCGTCGTGACGTCCGGCGCGGCGAAATGGCGCGCACGGATACCCGTGCGCGCAACGATCCATTCATCGCTCGTCTCGATGCCTTCCTTCGCGAGACGATCGGTCAACTGCTGGTTCGTGACGCGGTCGGGCGGCAGATAGCTGCCCGTGCCGAGCACGCGGGAATAGAGAGTCGATTGGGCCATTTATGCTTTAGAGGATTGCGCAGCGGAAGGTTCGGCGTGAGGGCCTGCGGCCGGGCTTGCATGGCCCGCGCCGCCCGCGTCGTGCTCGCCGTCGCCGAGCGACGCCGAATTGTCCGCCATCGCGCGCGCGAGGCGCTCCAGCACGCCGTTTTTGACCGCATCATACCCGCGTTTGATCGCCCACTCAAACGCGTAGGCATCGGCCGAACCGTGGCTCTTGATCACGAGGCTCTTCAGCCCCAGCAGCGCCGCGCCGTTGTACTGGCGGTGGTCGACGCGCTTCTTGAAACGCATCAGGACAGGCAGCGCGAGCAGCGCCATCAACCTCGACATCAGCGAACGGCCGAACTCCTCGCGGATGATGTTCGACAGCATCTGCGCGAGCCCCTCGGACGTCTTCAGCGCGACGTTGCCGACGAAGCCGTCGCACACGATCACGTCGACGGTGCCCTTGTAGATGTCGTTGCCCTCCACGTTGCCGCGGAAATTCAGCGTGCTGGCGCGCAGCAGCTCGCCTGCGCGCTTGATCGTGTCGTTGCCCTTGATGACCTCTTCACCGATGTTCAGCAGGCCGATCGTCGGCCGCTCCTTGCCTTCGAGCGCGGCCACCAGTGCGTGCCCCATCTCCGCGAACTGCAGCAGGTGCTGCGGCTCGCAGTCGACGTTCGCGCCGAGGTCCAGCATCATCGTGTAGCCGGTCGGGTTCGGCAGCGCGGACGCGATCGCGGGCCGCTCGATGCCGGGCAGCGTCTTGAGTACGTAACGGGAAACGGCCATCAGCGCGCCGGTATTGCCGGCGGAGATGCAGGCCTGCGCCGCGCCCTCCTTGACGTGGTTGAGCGCGACGCGCATCGAAGAATCCTTCTTCTTGCGCAGCGCCACTTCGACAGGGTCGTCCATCGCTACGACTTCGGTGGCGGGCACGATGGTCAGCGCGGGATCGTCGAGGGCTTTCAGCTTCTTGAGCTGAGCGCGGATCGCGCTTTCGATGCCGACGAGCATCAGGTGCGCATCGGGATGCGCGCGGACGAACTTGACTGCCGCGGGAACGGTCACGGACGGGCCGTGGTCGCCTCCCATGCAATCGATTGTGAGCTTTACGGTCATGGAATGCGACGAATTTCAGGCACAAAAAAGCGGCAGTTGAATGCCGCCTTTTTGTTGAGCCAGGAAAGTGTCAAGCGAACCAGTTGTCACGCGAACGGCGAACGTAGCGCGCAACGCGTGACTTGACGCTTAGTCGTTCTTCGTCTTGACGACTTTCTTGCCGCGATAGTAGCCGTTCGGGCTGACGTGGTGACGCAGGTGCACTTCACCCGTGCTCGGCTCGACTGCCAGCGGCGTTGCCGTCAGGAAATCGTGCGAACGATGCATGCCGCGCTTCGACGGCGACTTCTTGTTTTGCTGGACTGCCATGACTAACTCCTAAATAATTTTCCGGATTCTAACACAGCCCGATCCGGCGCTTAACTACCCTGGCCCAAAGCCCTTACGCCTTCCCGCGCCACAACTGCTTAGTGTTTCTTGGTGCCGTCACCGTCCTTCTTCAGCGCTTGCAGCGCTGCGAACGGATTCGGCCGTTTGCCTTCGTCCGCGGCTTCGTCGGACTCTTCGCCCGCCTCTTCCTCAGGACCGCTCGCACCCGACACGAGGCTTTCGTGAACTGCCGGGCAAACCTCGTGCCTGGGCACGAGCGGCAACGAAAGCAGCAACTCCTCTTCGATCAAGTCGACGAGATCGAACTGGCGTGAGCCCACGATCACATCGGCTTCATCGTCGTCGAGCGGAAATTCTTCAGCTTCTTCTTCGGTCGCGACGACGCGGTACACCATGTCGACGCCGAACGTCTGGTCGTACGGGGTCATGCAGCGCTGGCACGTGAGCCACGCCTGGCCATGCACCGCGAGGCGCAGATACGGCTGCTGCCCATCGGCGCCGTCGTCCTGCAATTCCTTCTGCGTGAACCCTTCCGCCTGCCACGTGAAGACCGTGTCGCGATCTGGCGCGTCCGCCGGCACTTCGTTTAACATGCGCGGCAGTTGCGAGAGGCGCACCGCCCCTGCTGCCTGTCGCCCGCTGCGGGCGAACTCGAACAGGTCGACCGCGTGCGGATCAAGCGGCGCCGCAGGTTTGCCAGAAGAAGTGTTCATGTGCGCTCCTGCCTACAGGCTGACTTGCGGGATCCGGCTTGGCGCCGCTCACTCACGTACGGGTACGTATTTACTTCCGAAGACCCGGCAGGCGCCACCACGGAAGCCTGCCGACGAAAAGCGGGAAAGCATACCTGTTTTACCTTTTGCGGTCAATCACTTAAGCTTGCGTCCGCACAACACCCGACGACTCACCGATCCAACCGACCATGCCGGATACCGTTTGCCGCCCGCCGCGGCTGATTCTTGCCTCCAGTTCCCGCTACCGCCGCACGCTCCTCGAGCGCCTCGGCGTGCCGTTCGACGTCGTGTCGCCCGACCTCGACGAAACCCCGCTCGACGACGAAACTCCGGCCTCGACCGCCCTGCGCCTCGCCGGCGCGAAAGCGCGCGCCGTCGCCGCGACGATCGACGCGCCGGACGGCGTGCTCGTGATCGGGTCGGATCAGGTCGCGACCTTCGACGGGCTCCAGATCGGCAAGCCCGGCACGCACCAGCGCGCGCTCGCGCAACTCGTGTCGATGCGGGGCCGCGAAGTCGAATTCCACAGCGCACTCTGCCTGTACGACAGCCGCACGGGCGAGGCGCAGGTCGAGGACATCATCACGCGCGTGCGCTTCCGCTCCCTGCCCGAGGCCGAACTCGACGCGTACCTGCGCGCGGAAACGCCGTACGACGTCGCCGGCAGCGCGAAATCCGAAGGGCTCGGCATCGCGCTGCTCGACGCGATCGACTCGGACGACCCGACCGCGCTCGTCGGCCTGCCGCTGATCGCGCTCACGCGGATGCTGCGTGCCGTCGAATATCCGCTGTTTGCAACCATCCGTGGAGACCGCGCATGACGGCCGGCACGCTTTATCTCGTCCCGAACACGCTTGGCGAGGGCGACGAATCGATGCTCGCCGCCGTGCTGCCCGCGGCCGTGCAGGCACGCGCCGGCACGCTCGGCTATTACATCGGCGAGAACGCGAAAACGACGCGCGTCTTTCTGAAGAAGATCGGCACGACGCGTCCGATCCAGGAAATCGAGATCCGCGAGCTGAACGTCAATACGCCGGCCGGCGAAATCGACCGCCTGCTCGCGCCCGTGCTGGCCGGCGCGGACGCCGGCCTCGTGTCCGAGGCCGGCTGCCCGGCCGTCGCCGATCCCGGCGCATTGCTGGTACGCCGCGCGCACGAGCGCGGCGTAAAGGTCGTGCCGCTCGTCGGACCGAGTTCGATCCTGCTCGCGCTGATGGCGTCGGGCCTGAACGGCCAGAGCTTCGCGTTCAACGGCTACCTGCCGGTCGACGCGGCCGCGCGCGCGAAACGCCTGCGCGAACTCGAGCAGCTGTCGCGCAAGGCGCGCCAGACGCAGATCTTCATCGAGACGCCGTACCGGAATCACGCGATGCTCGACACGCTGATTGCGACCTGCGCGCCGTCTACGCAGATCTGCGTCGCGGCCGACCTGACCCTCGCGACCGAAACGATCGCGAGCCGCACCGTGGCGGACTGGAAAAAGGCGCCTGCGCCGAATCTGCACAAGCGTCCTGCGATCTTCCTGCTGCTCGCGAACTGAAACCGCGGCCGGCCGGCGGGCCATCATGGCCCGCCAGACGCCGGTCAGCGCAGGCTGAACGACGCGCCGCCGGCCGTCAGAGCCTTCATCGCGGCGCCGCCGACGGCGGCGCCGAACTTGCGTGCGACGCGGTTCGTCAGACTTTCCTTCACCGTATAGTCGACGAGATCGGGCGCCTTCAGCACGTCGCGCGCGACCGTGTCGGTCGTGCCGTAGCCGTCGGCAAGCCCGAGTTCGACGCTCTTCTCGCCGGTCCAGAACAGGCCGGAGAACATGTCGGGCGTCTCATGCAGACGCTTGCCGCGGCCCTCCTTCACGGCCTTGATGAACTGCGCGTGCACCTGGTCGAGCAGCGCCTGCGCATGCGCGTCCATCTTCGGCGTCTCCGGCGAGAACGGATCGTAGAAACCCTTGTTTTCGCCCGACGTGTGCAGGCGCCGATCGACACCGAGCTTGCCCATCAGCCCGGTGAAGCCGAAACCGTCCATCAGCACGCCGATCGACCCGACGATGCTCGCCTTGTCGACGAAGATCTTGTCGGCCGCGGCCGCGATGTAATAGCCGCCCGACGCGCACATGTCGGTCACGACGACGTACAGCGGCTTGTCCGGATGCTTCGCGCGCAGCCGCCGGATCTCGTCGTAGACCATACCGGCCTGCACGGGGCTGCCGCCCGGGCTGTTGATCCGCAGCACGACGCCGACCGTGCCGTCGTCGTCGAACGCGGAGCCGAGCGCCGTGTTGATGTCTTCGGCATTCGCATTGACGCCGGCCGCAATCTCGCCGTCGATCGTCACGAGCGCCGTATGCCGCCCGCTCGTCGATAGTTTCGAATCGCTCGAGAAATCGATCAGCGCGAACGCGAGCAGCACGAACACGCCCAGGAACGCGAAGCGGAAGAAAATCTTCCAGCGCCGCGCCGCGCGCTGTTCCTTCACGGCCGCGAGCGCGATCCGCTCGAGCGCCGCGCGCTCCCAGTTCGGTTCGCGGCTGTCGGGACGGGAGGAGGAGTCGGGGGAATTCGGTTGGTCGGACATGCGGTGTTGTCGTCAGTCGGTCGTGGCGGGAGCGGCAGGACGCAGGTCGGCGTCGGGCACCCAGAATACCGCACGCCCGTCGGGCGTGTCGCGTTCGTCGACCTCGACCGGCCGCAGGCGGCCGCCGCGGCACGGGCCGCCGACGCACTTGCCGGTATCCGGCGCGTAGATCGCGCCGTGCGTCGCGCACATCAGGTACAGGCCCGACGACTCGAAGAACTGCCCTTCGGACCAGTCGAGCTCCATCGGCACGTGTGCGCAGCGATTCAGGTAACCGTATGCGCGACCGTCGTAGCGCACGAAGAACACGACGGCCTGCTCGCCGCGCAACGTCGCGTCGACGCGCACGCCGGCGCCGCCGTCGGCCAGCGCGTCCGATGCGCACACGCGCACGGCGTCCGGCGCCGCGCTCATGCGTGCTCCCGCAGCCACGCGGCCAGCGCGTCGACGTCCGGCGCGACGAAGCGCGGCGCGAGCGCAGCCAGCGCGTCGGCCGTGTGCGCGCCGTATGCGACACCGACGCCGGCCGCTCCGGCGCTCGCGGCCATCTGCAGGTCATGCGTCGTGTCGCCGATCATCACGGTGCGCGCGAGGTCCTGCCCCAATTCCCGGGACAACTCGTGCAGCATCGCCGGATGCGGCTTCGAGAACGTCTCGTCCGCGCAGCGCGTCGCGTCGAACAGGCTCGTCAGCTTCGACTGGTCAAGCACGCGGTTCAGCCCGACCCGCCCCTTGCCGGTTGCAACGGCGAGCAGGTAGCCCGTATCGCGCAACTCGGCGAGCAGCTCGCGCACGCCGGCGAACAGCTCGATGCGCTGGTCGTCGAGCAGATAGTGATAACGGTAGCGCTCGGCCAGCCGCGGATAGTCGGACGGATCGAGGGTCGGAGCGGTAACCTGCAGCGCATCGCGCAGGCCGAGGCCGATCACGTAGCGCGACGCCTCGTCGGATGGCGTGGGCAGGCCGAGATCGCGGCATGCGGCCTGGATGCTGTGCGCGATGTGCGCAGTCGAATCCATCAGCGTGCCGTCCCAGTCGAAGACGATCAGGTCAAATTGCTGTCGAGCCATGCGGTTCAGGCGGTATCGCGCAGTGCGCTGAGTTGGTCGAGGAAGCGCCGGCATTCGTCCGGCAGCGGCGCATCGAACTGCAGCGCCTCGCCGGTCAGCGGATGGTTGAGCCGCAGCCGGTGCGCGTGCAGGAACATCCGTTTCAACGACGGCTGCGCATTCGCGCGCGCCAGCGCCTTGTTCAGTGCGAAATCGCCATACTTGGCGTCGCCGGCGATCGGCAGGCCGAGATGCGCGAGGTGCACGCGGATCTGATGGGTGCGACCCGTTTTGAGTTCCGCTTCGACGAGCGCGTAGTCGGGCCAGCGGTCGACGAGGTTGAACACCGTATGCGACGGCAGTCCGTCGTCCTGCACGCGCACGCGGCGCTCCCCTTCCGGGGTCGAATACTTGAACAGCGGCACCTTTACCGCGCGGCGGCGCCCCCAGTCGGGCTGCCATTCGCCGTGGACGCATGCGAAGTAACGTTTGTCCATCCGGTTCTCGCGGATCTGTTCGTGCAGGCCCACGAGCGCCGTGCGTTTCTTCGCGAGCATCAGGATCCCGGACGTCTCGCGGTCGAGCCGGTGCACGAGTTCGAGGAATTTCGCGCGCGGGTGCGCCTGGCGCATCTGCTCGATCACGCCGAACGCGACGCCGCTGCCGCCGTGCACGGCGACCCCGGCCGGCTTGTCGATGACGAGCATCGCGTCATCCTCGTACAGCACGTCGAAATTCGCGGGCGGCACGATGGGCGTGTCGGCACGCGCGAGGTCCGCCGCCGCCACGCGCACGGGCGGCACGCGGACGACGTCGCCGAGCGCGAGACGGTACTGCGCATCGATCCGGCCCTTGTTCACGCGCACTTCGCCGCTGCGGAGGATCCGGTAAATATGGCTTTTCGGCACGCCTTTACAGACGCGCAACAGGAAGTTGTCGATCCGCTGACCGGCCGAGTTTTCATCGATCTCGATCATCGATACCTGGCCGCTTGCGACCGAATTCTGGGATATTTTGCCTAACTCATTCATACTGAATATAATTTTGCCCAGCCTGACGTTGAGGGTGGCCTGACCGGCCGGCCCCGACCGAGTCGGGCAAGGTGCAAGCGGAAACCATTATTTTACTTGCGCCGGGGGTCCGCTGCTCGCCCCTAATCAAAGAGATGCAGCAAGTTGCACGCACGGCGCCGCCCGTCGGCAAGGATCGCGCCCACAGGCGGATTCGGTCGGCAAGGCGCCGCGGTAACGGAAAGTTGGTTGAAAAGAATTTGATCGGCAGCCCGACGGCGCGAAGTGCGTCCGCAGGCTGCCGGTTGCGAAAATTACGGCGTTGCGCCCGATTTGGCCCCGCGAAGCGTGCGGGGCTTGGCGACGTCAAACCAGGGAAGTACACCCCAAGCGGGAAAGTCGGGCTGGATTCGATACTCCCCGCTGCGGCCCAAGCCGCAGCATCTGCCGCCAGCCGGCGCGCGCGACCCATTGCGCGCGCCCGTGGCAATGCCCGGACTCAGGCTTAGCGCGCTTTTTTGCAGCGTGCGGTGTGTGAACGCCGTGCTTTGAAGCCGTATTCGCAGGTGCCCTACGGCCGCCGGCCCCGTCTTTCGGGCCCAAGCGCCTCTTCAGGCAATTCTCCCCGCCATCGTTCCCGCTCCAGCGTGCTTGTGACAACACAACAAGGTGCGGCCTGCCGTCGTTCCCGCCCTCGCGACTGACAACCGCGAGGCGTCGGCTGCGGAGCCGCCTGGAGTCGTTCATGAAACGCATGCTGTTCAATGCGACGCAGCAGGAGGAGCTGCGCGTCGCCATCGTCGATGGGCAAAAGCTCATCGACATCGACATCGAGACAGCCGGGCGCGAACAGCGCAAAGGCAATATCTACAAAGGTGTCGTCACCCGCATCGAGCCGTCGCTCGAAGCGTGCTTCGTCAACTACGGCGAAGATCGCCACGGCTTCCTGCCGTTCAAGGAAGTCGCCCGCCAGTACTTCAAGGAAGGCATCGACATGCGCTCCGCGCGCATCCAGGATGCCCTGCGCGAAGGCCAGGAGCTGATCGTCCAGGTCGAGAAGGAAGAGCGTGGCAACAAGGGCGCCGCCCTCACGACCTTCATCTCGCTCGCCGGCCGCTACCTGGTGCTGATGCCGAACAATCCGCGCGGCGGCGGTGTATCGCGCCGGATCGAGGGCGACGAGCGCCAGGAACTGCGCGAAACGATGTCGCAACTGCAGATTCCGGACGGCATGAGCATGATCGCCCGCACCGCGGGCATCGGCCGCAGCGCCGAGGAACTGCAGTGGGACCTGAACTACCTGCTGCAACTGTGGCGCGCGATCGAAGCGGCGTCGCAAAGCGGCAACTCCGGCCAGCCGATGCTGATCTACCTGGAATCGAGCCTCGTGATCCGCGCGATCCGGGACTATTTCCAGCCCGATATCGGCGAAATCCTGATCGACACGACCGAGATCCACGATCAGGCCCGTGCGTTCATGGACATCGTGATGCCGGACAACGTGTCGAAGGTGAAGCGCTACCACGACGACGTGCCGCTGTTCTCCCGCTTCCAGATCGAGCACCAGATCGAAACGGCGTACTCGCGCACGGTGCCGCTGCCGTCCGGCGGCGCGATCGTAATCGACCATACCGAAGCGCTCGTCGCGATCGACGTGAACTCGGCGCGCGCGACCAAGGGCGCGGACATCGAGGAAACGGCGACCCGCACGAACCTCGAAGCGGCCGACGAAGTCGCCCGCCAGCTCCGCCTGCGCGACCTCGGCGGCCTGATCGTGATCGATTTCATCGACATGGAATCGGCGAAGAGCCAGCGCGAAGTCGAGCAGCGCCTGAAAGACGCGCTCAAGCATGACCGTGCACGCGTGCAGATGGGCAAGATCTCCCGCTTCGGCCTGATGGAGCTGTCGCGCCAGCGCCTGCGCCCGGCCCTGTCGGAAGGCAGCCACGTGACCTGCCCGCGCTGTAACGGCACCGGCCACATCCGCGATACCGAATCGTCCGCGCTGCAGGTCCTGCGGATCATTCAGGAAGAAGCGATGAAGGAAAACACCGCGGCGATCCACTGCCAGGTGCCGGTCGAGGTGACCGCCTTCCTGCTCAACGAAAAGCGTCAGGAAATCAACAAGATCGAGTCGCGCTTCAAGGTCGGCATCGTGCTGATCCCGAACAAGCACCTCGATACGCCGCACTACAAGCTCGAGCGCCTGCGCCACGACGACGCGCGCCTCGACGATCCGCGCGCGTCCTGGAAGATGGCCGAGGAAGCTGCCCGCGAACTCGAGTCGGAAACCGGCTACAGCAAGCGCACGGCAGAAGTGAAGCCGAAGCAGGAAGCCGCGGTCAAGGGCATCACGCCCGAGCGCCCGGCCCCGAGCCCGGCGCCGCAGCGCCCGGTCGAGCCCGTTCCGGCCCCCGCACCTGTCGCCGCGGCAAGCGGCGGTTTCATCGGCTGGCTGAAGGGCCTGTTCGGCATGTCGCCGGCTCCGGCGCCCGCACCGGTTGCTCCGGCACCGGCGAAGGAACAGGCGGCCCGCCCGGCTCGCGAGCGTACCGAGAAGACCGAGCAGCGCGGCGGCGATCGCAACCGCAACCGTCGCGGCGGCGCCCAGCAGGCGCAAGGCGGGCGCGACCAGGCAGCAGCAGGCCGTGGTCAGCCGCAACGCCTGGAGCGCGAAGGCAAGGAAGCGCGCGAACCGCGTGAAGGCCGTGAGCCGCGCGAGGGTCGCGAGCCGCGTGAAGGTCGCGAAATCCGCGAAGGTCGTGAGGGCCGCGAAGGTCGCGAGGGCCGTGGCCAGCGCGAAGGTCGCGAACCGCGCGAGCCGCGTGAAAGCCGTGAGCCGCGTGAACCGCGCGAGAACCGCGAACCGCGCGAGCGTGCCGAGCAGCCGGAAGGCGTCGACGCAGCAGGTCGTGGCGAGCGCCAGGAACGCGGCGAGCGTCGCGAGCGCGGCGAACGCCGCAAGCCGACCCAGCATGCGGCCACGCTCGAAACCGTCACCCGTGGCGAAAACCATCCGGAAGCGGAAACCGACAAGGCCGTTGCAGAAGCCCTGCCCGGTGCCGAGCTGGCAGCCGATGCGGAAGCCGGCGCGCGTGACGGCGAGGAACGTCGCCGCCGCCGTCGCGGCCGCCGCGGCGGTCGTCGCGAGCGCGACGAAGACGGCGCAGTCGTCGACCAGGCCGAGCAAGACCCGAATGGCGAAGCCTCAGCGCAAACCGTGACGCCGGAAGCACCGGCCGCTGCCGAACCGGCCCACATGGCCGCACCGGCAGTCGTCGCGGCCGTGGCAGGCGCCGTCGTCGTCGAAGCAGCGGTCGAGCAGCATGCTGCGCCGGCCGCTGCCGAAGCTCAGCCGGCACCGGCACACGCCGAAGCGGCTCCGGCCGCTCCGGTCGAGCCCGCGCTCGCCGTCGAGGCGGCTGCAGAACCGGCACCGGTCGCACCGGCCGTCGACATGGAAGCCGGTCCGGCTCCGGTCGCGGTTTCGCCGACCGATGCGTTCGAAGTGCCGACAGTACCGGCAGCAGCGCCGGCCGCTGTCGAGGCGCCGCAGTCCACGCCCGTCGAGCAGGCCGCACCGGCCGTAACGACCGAAGCCGCTCCGCCGGCTGTCGAGCCGGCGCATGTCGAAGCGGCACCGGTCGAGGCCGTTGCAGCACCGGCCCCTGCCCCCGCGCAACCGGCAGCCGCGCCCGCTTCGGCGAGCCTGGATGTCGTGCTGGAGCAGGCCGGTCTCGTCTGGGTGAACACGGACGCCGACAAGTTCGCCGCTGCGCAGGAAGCCGCATCGCGCCTCCCGCGTCCGGCCCGCGTGCCGCGCGAACGCAAGGTGCTGCCGCCGGTCGATACGGCCCCGATGCAGCAGGTCGAAACGACGCACCACTGACCGGCACATCGCCCGACCAGGAAAAGCCCGCCTCCGGCGGGCTTTTTCACGTCCATGCTGCGGGTTTCCGCCCACCGGACCCGGGCGGCCGCTTGCGGCTAAAATACAAGTCTGGCTCGCACTTCTTTCAACATGTCCCGACGCATCATTCCTCTCGCCGACGTCAGCGGGATGCCGGACGTCTCCGGCGTCGCGCATGCCCCCGACGGCACGCTGGCCGACACGTTCGCCAGGCCGCTGCGCGACCTGCGCATTTCGGTGACGGACCGCTGCAATTTCCGCTGCGTGTACTGCATGCCGCGCGCGGTCTTCGACAAGGACTACCCGTTCCTGCCGCACAGCGCGCTGCTCACGCACGAGGAAATCGAACGCGTGGCGCGACTCTTTGTCGCACACGGCGTCGAGAAGATCCGCATCACGGGCGGCGAGCCGCTGCTGCGCAAGAATCTCGAATTCCTGATCGAGCGCCTCGCGCGCCTGACAACGCATGACGGCCGCCCGCTCGACCTGACGCTGACGACCAACGGCTCGCTGCTCGCGCGCAAGGCCCGCGCGCTGAAGGACGCCGGGCTCACACGCGTGACGGTCAGCCTCGACGCGCTCGACGATACGCTGTTCAAGCGCATGAACGACGCCGAGTTCGCGAGCGCCGACGTGCTCGACGGCATCTTCGCGGCCCAGGCCGCCGGCCTCGCGCCGGTCAAGGTCAACATGGTCGTGAAGCGCGGTACCAACGACGGCGAGATCCTGCCGATGGCCGAGCGCTTCCGCGGCACCGGCGTGATCCTGCGCTTCATCGAATACATGGACGTCGGCACGTCGAACGGCTGGAACATGACCGAGGTGCTGCCGTCGGCGGACGTCGTTGCGCGGATCGCCGAACATTTCCCGCTCGTGCCGCTCGACGCGCACACGGCGGCCGAAACCGCGCAACGCTGGGGTTATGCGGACGGCAGCGGCGAGATCGGCGTGATCTCGAGCGTCACGCACGCCTTCTGCGGCGACTGTACGCGCGCGCGGCTGTCGACCGAAGGCAAGCTGTACCTGTGCCTGTTCGCGTCGACGGGCCACGACCTGCGCGCGCTCGTGCGCGGCGGCGCAAGCGACGCCGAGATCGCGACCGCGATCGCCCGCATCTGGCAGGCGCGCACCGACCGCTATTCGCAACTGCGCGGCAGCGCGTCGGCCGAACCCGCGCCCGACGGCGCCGGCAAGCGCGTCGAAATGTCGTATATCGGCGGCTGACGCACGCCGCCCTTTCCGCCTTCGCACGATGCCCGTTTCCGCCTCTCCCTCGATCGCCGGCCTGCTGCTCGCAGGCGGGCGCGCCACGCGCATGGACGGCGTCGACAAGGGCCTGCAACTGCTCGACGGTACGCCGCTCGCGCTGCACGTGCTGCGCCGGCTCTCGCCGCAGGTCGACGAGACGCTGATCAGCGCGAATCGCCACGCCGATCGTTATGCGGAGCTCGGTGCGCCGTTCGACGCACGCGTCGTCGCGGACGAAACACCCGATTTCCCCGGCCCGCTCGCGGGTCTGCTCGCCGGCATGCGGGCCGCGCGCGCGCCGCTCGTCGCGTGTTCGCCGTGCGATACGCCGTTTCTGCCCGCCGACCTGGTCGCGCGGCTGCATGCCGCGCTCGACGCGCAGCAGGCCGACATCGCGATGGCGGTCACTGTCGATGCGCAGCAGGCGCGCTCGCCACAGCCGACGTTCGCGCTGCTGCGCACGGCGCTGGCCGACGATCTCGCCTCGCGGCTTGCCGCCGGCGACCGCAAGGTGCGTGCGTGGTACGCACGCCACAAGACGGTCGAAGTCGAGTTTCGCGACGAGCGTGCGTTTTACAATGCCAACTCCTGGCAGGAACTCGCCGCGCTGGCTCGTCGCTGACGGCGCCCGCGCCGTTCCCGCCCGGCGTCCACCGCACGCGAAACCCGCGCCCAGGCACCCTCCTCGCGCCACCGGCCACGAACCCGATACGCCTCGCGGCGCAGTCCGACTGATGATCACGCAATCCTCGCCCGCCTCCCGAACCGCACCCGATTCCGATGCCCCGCTGTCGCTTGCCGACGCGCAGGCGCTCGCGTGCCGCTTCGCGGTGCCTGTCGACGCGTGCGACACGGTGACGCTGCGCGACGCGCTCGACCGCGTGCTTGCGGCCGACGTGAACGCACCGTTCGACATTCCCGCGTACGACAACTCGGCGATGGACGGTTATGCGTTCGACGGCAGCGCCGGCGCGCACGCGGCGCCGCAGGGGGACGTCGCGCTGACGGTCGCCGGCACCGCGTTCGCGGGCCATCCGTTCGACGGCGCCGTGGCGGCCGGTTCATGCGTGCGCATCATGACGGGCGCACCGATGCCGGCCGGATGCAATACGGTGATTCCGCAGGAACGCGTGCGTGTCGACGGCGACACGATCCGCTTCGCCGCGCACGACGTCGCGCACGGCGCGAACTGCCGCAAGGCCGGCGAGGATCTCGCGCGCGGCGCCTGCGCGCTCGCCGCGGGCCGCATCCTGCGGCCGTCCGATCTTGGCCTGCTCGCGTCATTCGGCTTCACCGACGTCACGGTGCGCCGGCGCGTGCGCGTCGCCGTGTTCTCGACCGGCGACGAACTGCGCGAGCCCGGCGAACCGCTCGGTCGCGGTGCGCTGTATGACAGCAACCGCGGGATGCTGATCGCGATGCTCGAAAGGCTGCACGTCGACGCGATCGATCTCGGGATTGTCCGCGACGACCCGGCCGCGCTCGAAGCCGCGTTGCGCGACGCCGTCGCCGCGCAGGCCGATGCGGTGATCACGTCGGGCGGCGTATCGGTCGGTGAAGCCGACTTCACGCGCGACGTGATGGCACGGCTCGGCGACGTCACGTTCGCGAGCCTCGCGCTGCGGCCCGGCCGGCCGCTCGCGTGCGGCACGCTCGCACGTGCGCCCGGTGGCGCCGGTCACGCGCTGTTCTTCGGGCTGCCCGGCAATCCGGTCGCGTCCGCCGTGACGTTCTACGCGATCGTGCGCCCCGCGCTGCTGAAGCTGGCCGGCGCGCAGACGCCGCCGCCGGCGATGTACACGGCGCTCAGCACGCATGCGCTGAAGACGCGTGCGGGCCGCACCGAATACCTGCGCGGCATCGCGACGCGCGCCGCCGACGGCCGCTGGCACGTCGCGCCGGCCGGTTCGCAGAGTTCCGCGTCGCTGAGCGGCCTCTCGGCCGCCAACTGTTTCATCGTCCTGAGCCACGATACCGCGGCAGTCGACGCGGGCACTCCGGTCGACATCCTGCCGCTCGACGGCCTGATCTGAATTCCACTATCGATATATCTCTACGGGGGCAATCCGCACATGAAGAAACAAATTTCGTCGATCGCCGCGGGGCAGACCGCGAAGGCGCTGATCCTCGTCTACCTGACGTTCAGCGTGCCGATCGTGCTGCTCGGCATTCTCGTCGCGTACATCCGTTACGGGATGGTCGAGTTGAGCACGATCCTGAGCGCGCTGCTGCTGAACGCCATCCTCGGCTTCGTGCTGCTGTGGATCGCATGCCACGCATACAACTGGGTCGCGTCGCGCTTCGGCGGCATCGAGATCGTGTTGTCCGATCCGCCGGAGGAAGCGTGAGCGACGCGCCGCTGATCCGCGCGGCCGAAGCGCGCGACGCCGGCGCGATCCTCGCGCTGATGCGCGAGCTGGCCGAATTCGAGAAGCTCACGCACCTGTTCGTCGCGACCGAAGCGGATCTCGCCGACGCGCTGTTCGGCGAGCGGCCTGCCGCCGAAGCGCTCGTGGCCGAGCGCAACGGCGCGATCGTCGCGTATGCGCTGTTCTTTCACAACTATTCGACGTTCCTCGGTCGTCGCGGCCTCTATCTCGAGGATCTGTACGTGCAGCCGTCGCAGCGCGGCACCGGCCTCGGCACCGCGATGCTGCGCCACCTCGCGGCACTGGCCGTCGAGCGTCGTTGCGGGCGTTTCGAATGGTCGGTCCTCGACTGGAACCAGCCCGCGATCGATTTCTACGAAAAGATGGGCGCGACCGTGCTGCCCGAATGGCGCATCGTTCGCGTAACGGGCGACGCGCTGGATACGCTCGCAGGCCGCTGAGCGTCGGCCCGCGCGAGCCGCGGCCGAACTACCCTGCCGCAAAAGGAAACGGGCGCCGACGGCGCCCGATTTCATTGCGATCCGCCCGCACTCGAGCGGCTGAACCCGTCAAGCGTCGTCGGCATCGGCACCGCCGTCCGCACCGTCCGAACCGAGCAAGCCAGCCGCCGTATCGCCCGGCAACGCCTCGACCTGCTTCAGCTTGCGGCTCATCACACGCGTACGCTGTTCGGCGGACTCGATCGAGCGTGTGACCGTTTCCAGCTGCGCCTTCGTGCGCGCGAGCACGTCGCCGAACTTGCCGAACTCCGTCTTCACCGCGCCGAGCACCTGCCAGACCTCGCTCGAGCGCTGCTCGATCGCAAGCGTACGGAACCCCATCTGCAGGCTGTTCAGCAACGCGGTGAGCGTCGTCGGCCCCGCGACGGTCACGCGGTAGTCGCGCTGCAGCAGGTCGGTCAGCCCCGGGCGGCGCAGGATCTCCGCATAAAGCCCTTCGGTCGGCAGGAACAGCAGTGCGAAATCGGTCGTGTGCGGCGGCGCGACGTACTTCTCCGCGATCGTGCGCGCCTCCAGCCGCACGCGCGCTTCAAGCGCACGGGCCGCTTCCTCGACCGCCACCGCATCGGCGCGCTCCTGCGCGTCGATCAGCCGCTCGTAGTCTTCGCGCGGGAATTTCGCGTCGATCGGCAGCCACACCGGCGGTGCATCGCGCGTGCCCGCATCGCGGCCCGGCAGCCGGATCGCGAATTCGACGCGCTCGGTACTTTTCGGCACCGTCGCGACGTTCTTCGCGTACTGATCGGGTGTCAGCATCTGTTCGAGCAGCGCCTCGAGCTGCACCTCGCCCCAGGTGCCGCGCGTCTTCACGTTGGTCAGCACCTTTTTCAGGTCGCCGACGCCCGCCGCGAGCGTCTGCATCTCGCCGAGCCCGCGATGGACCTGCTCGAGCCGGTCCGACACGAGCTTGAACGATTCGCCGAGCCGCTGTTCGAGCGTCGCGTGCAGTTTCTCGTCAACGGTGCGGCGCATCTCCTCGAGCTTCGCCGCGTTGTTCGTCTCGATTTCCTTCAGCCGCTGTTCGAGCGTCGCGCGCACTTCGCCGATCCGGCGATCGTTCGCTTCGGTCAGTTGCGTGAGCTGCCGGTTCAACGTATCGCCGAACAACCTGAGCGCGGCCGTCTGCTCCTCGCGCGCCTGCTGCGCCTGACGCTGCACGCTCTCGCGCATCGCGTCGAACTGCTGCGCATTGCCGGCGACGAGCTTGCCGAGCTGCTGAGCGAAACCCTCGATCTGGTTGTTCTGCACGGTCGCCACGCTCGTCAATTGCGCGGCGAGCGTCTGCTGAAGCTGCGAGAAACTGCCGGCCAGCTCGGTGCGCGAACCGCGCGCGTTCTCGACGATCTCGCCGCGCAATTCGCGTTCGAGCCGCTCGACCGCGCGCGCCTGCGCATGCGCGGCATCCTCGATCTGGTCGCCGAGCACCGCCGCATCGTCGTGGCGGCCGCCGCCGCGAACGATCGCGACGATCGCCACCGCGAGCGCGACGGCCAGCACGACGACCGCCGCAAGCAACAACGTCATCGTCATGCGCGCGGCTTCCCGATCACGTCAGGGTTGATCGGATTCGGCGGCTGCCCCGCGCGCGGCCCCTCGCCCAGTGCGGCGATCAGGTTGTCGGCGGCAAGGTTCGCCATCGCACGGCGCGTCTTTTCGGTCGCGCTCGCGATATGCGGCGTCAGCACGACGTTCGGCACCTCGAGCAGCGCCGGATGCACGGCCGGTTCGCCTTCGTACACGTCGAGGCCGGCCGCGGCGATCGTCCCGTCGCGCAGCGCGGCGGCCAGCGCCGCGTCGTCGACGATCCCGCCGCGCGCGATGTTGGTCAGCGTCGCGGTGGGCTTCATCTTCGCGAGTTCGGCCGCGCCGATCGTGTGATGGTTTTCCTTCGTGTACGGCAGCACGAGCACGACGTGATCGGCGCGCGCGAGCAGCGCATCCTTCGACACGTATTCGGCGTTCAGCTCGGCCTCGATCTCGGGGGCGACCCGCGACCGGTTGTGATAGATCACCTGCATCCCGAAACCGCGCGCGCGGCGCGCGAGCGCCTGGCCGATTCGGCCCATCCCGATGACGCCGAGCGTCGAGCCGTAAATGTCGTTGCCGAGGAAACCGTCGTACGCCCACTTCTGCCAGTGACCGGCGCGCAGCCAGTGTTCGGATTCGGCGATCCGGCGCGCGGCGGCCATCATCAGCGCCCAGCCGAAATCGGCGGTCGACTCGTTCAGCACGTCCGGCGTGTTGGTGCCGAGCACGTTCGCCGCGTTGAACGCGGCCATGTCGAAGTTGTTGTAGCCGACCGCCATGTTCGACACGACGCGCAGGCGCGGCGCCGCCGCGAGCGCCGCCGCGCCGACTGGATCGCCGGCCGTCAGCGCGCCGTCCTTGTCGGCCAGACGCGCGGTGAGCGCATCGGGTGCGAGCGCGTCGCCGTCGTTCCAGTCGACTTCGAAATACTGCTTGAGGCGTTCGATCACGTCCGGAAAGATCGGACGCGCGACCAGAATCTTCTGCATCGCCATCTCCGTATGCCGCGGGCCGATCGCGGCGCGCATCGCGCCGCCGGGACTGCCCGCGCTTGGTTGAAAGTTGTCAGGTTACGCCGGGAAGAAGATCAGCGACGTCAGCAGGAACACCGGCACCAGGATGACGAGCGCCCAGCCGAGGTATGCGAAGAAGCTCGGCATCTTCACGCCGCGCGACTCCGCGATCGCCTTCACCATGAAATTCGGCGCGTTGCCGATATAGCTGTTCGCGCCCATGAACACCGCGCCCGCGGAAATCGCGGCGAGCGTCGACGCACCCGTCGTCATCAGCGTCTGCGCATCGCCGCCCGCGAGGTTGAAGAACACCAGATAGGTCGGCGCATTGTCGAGGAACGACGACAGTAGGCCCGTCGCCCAGAAGTACATCGCGTCGATCGGCTTGCCGTCCGGCCCCGTGACGAGATGGACGATCTGCGCGAATGCGCCGTCCGCGCCCGCGCGCAGGATCACGATCACCGGCGCGATCGTCACGAAGATTCCCGCGAACAGCTTCGCGACCTCCTCGATCGGCGCCCAGTTGAACGCGTTGCCTTCACGTGCGGAACGCGGCGTCAGCGCGAGCGACGCGAGCGTCACGACCACGAGCGCGACGTCGCGCGCGAGGTTCTGCAACGCGACGTGCGTGCCCCACACGTCGAACGCGATGTCCGGCTTCCAGATGCCGCTCATCAGCACGAGCGCGACCACGGCCGCGAGCAGCACGAAGTTGATCTTGCCGTCGATCGACAGCGCCGCGCCGTCGGGCGTCGGGTCGAGCGCGGCCGGCCGCTCCTCGCCGCCCTTCCGGTAGAAATACGTGTCGAGCACGAAGAACAGCGCCAGCAGCACGACGCAGATGAACAGCATCGGCAGCGCGAGATGGGTCGTCGTCCAGAAGAAGCTCACGCCGTTCAGGAATCCGAGGAACAACGGCGGATCGCCGAGCGGCGACAGCGAGCCGCCCGCGTTCGCGACGAGGAAGATGAAGAAAATCACGACGTGCACGACATGCTTGCGGTTGTCGTTCGCGCGCAGCAGCGGCCGGATCAACAGCATCGCGGCGCCGGTCGTGCCCATCACGCTCGCGAGCAGCGTGCCGAGCGCGAGGATCGCGGTGTTCAGCTTCGGCGATCCGTGCAGGTTGCCGTTCACGCAGATGCCGCCTGCCACCGTATAGAGCGCGGTGAGCAGCACGATGAACGGAATGTATTCCTCGAGCAGCGCATGCACGAGCGTGCCGAACGCGGTGCCCGCGCCGAACGCGAACGCGAACGGGATCAGGAACACGACCGCCCACCCCGCCGCAATCTTGCCGAAGTGGTGATGCCAGAATACCGGGGCAGCGAGCGGGAACAGTGCGATGGACAGCAGGATCCCGGCAAACGGGATGCCCCAGAGCGCGGACAGTGCGGCACCGTCGAGCGTTGCGGCCGATGCAAGCGCGGGAACGGCGCCAAGCGCGACTCCCGACGCCATGCCCGCCCAGGCGGCATGTCGTTTCATGCAGAACTTCCTTGTTCGAGTGGTAGTGGATGCGGCGGGCGCGTCATGCGCCCCGGACGACGATCGCATGCACGCGGTACGGGCCGTGCGCGCCCAGTACGATGGTCTGCTCGATGTCGCCCGTGCGCGACGGGCCCGACACGAAATTGACCGCGCGCGGCAACTCGCCGCGCTCCGCACGGATCAGCGCGAACGCGTCTTCATGACCGGCGACGATCCGCGACGCGGGCACGATCGCGATGTGCGTCTCCGGCAGCAGGCCGGCCGATGCATAGGTATCGGGACCGGACAGCAGCACCAGCGAACCCGTTTCGGCGGTCGCGCAAAAGCAGCCCGTGAGGCCGACGAGATCGCCGTCGCGCGGCTTGCGGCACTCGACCGACAGGCCTGCGCCGGCCCAGTCGAGATCGGCCAGCGTGCGCCATGCGACGGCCTGCGTTGGCAGGCCGTGAGCGGAAAGATAGCGGGCAGCGGCGGCCGGTGCGTCGGCGAGCGCCGCGACTTCGTCGACCGTCGTCGACAGGCGTGCCGCTTCGTCGACGAATGCGGCAACGAGATCGGCCGGCATCGGCGGGCGCGGGCCCTGCGGATGGCGGGCGAGATAATCGGCGACGCCGTCGCGCTCCGCTGCATCGGGCTCGGCCGCGCGCCCCTGCGCCGCGCGAATGCGCGCGAGGATCTGGCGACGGGCAGCAGAAGTGTCCATGAACGGTCCTCGTGACGTTGGCGTGCAATACGTCGGATTATACCGGCCGCCCCTGCCGCCACGCACCTTCGACCGAACGGCCGACGCTCACTTCGACGCGTCTTCCTCGACCGGCTGCGCGATGCCGAACACCTGGCGCAGGTAGGCGAGATAGGCCTTGTCGTCGCACATGCTCTTGCCCGGCGAATCCGACAGCTTCGCGACCGGCTGGCCGTTGCAGCGCACCATCTTGATCACGATCTGCAGCGGCACGTAGCCGAGGTCGTTGGTGAGGTTCGTGCCGACGCCGAACGCGAGCTTGCAACGGCCGCGGAACCGTTCGTACAACTGCATGACCTTCGGGATGTCGAGCGCGTCCGAGAACACGAGCACCTTCGTGCGCGGGTCGCACCGGTTCGCCTCGTAATGGCGCAGCATCCGCTCGCCCCAGTCGAACGGATCGCCCGAATCGTGACGCGCGCCGTCGAACAGCTTGCAGAAGTACATGTCGAAGTCGTTCAGGAACGCATCCATCCCGTAGACGTCCGACAGCGCGATCCCGAGGTCGCCGCGGTATTCCTTCGCCCACATCTCGAAGCCGTAGATCTGCGAGTCGCGCAGCCTCGGGCCGAGCGCCTGGCACGCCTGCAGGTACTCGTGAGCCATCGTGCCGAGCGGCGTGATGTCGTGCTTCATCGCGTAAAGCACGTTGCTCGTGCCCGCGAACTGCGGGCCGAGGCCGTCGCGCAGCGTGAGCGCGACTTCCTCGTGCCAGACCTTCGAGAAGCGCCGGCGCGTGCCGTAGTCGGCGATCTTGCAGTCGGCGAACTCGGGCTTCGCGCCGAGCAGCTTGATCTTCTCGCGCAGCCGCTCGCGGCCTTCGCGATAGTCGGGCTCGCGCTGCGTGTTGCGGAAATAGACTTCGTTGACGATCGCGAGCACCGGGATCTCGAACAGGATCGTATGCAGCCACGGCCCCTCGATCTCGATGTCGATCTCGCCGTTGCCCTTCGGCGAAGGCGTGATCGAGATGTACTTTTCGTTCAGGTGGAACAGCGCGAGGAAGTCGACGAAATCGCTCTTGATGAAGCGCATCCGCCGCAGGTAGTCGAGTTCGACGTCGGAAAAACGCAGCGAGCACAGGCCGCGCACCTCGTCGCGGATCTCGTCGATGTACGGCACGAGATCGACGCCTTGCGTGCGGCACTTGAAACGGTATTCGACGTTGGCCGCCGGGAAGTGATGCAGAACGACCTGCATCATCGTGAACTTGTAGAGATCCGTGTCGAGCAGCGAAGTGATGATCATGATTTGCGGCACCGCCAATATCGTGACAGGGCCCCGGCGCACAGCGCGCCGCCCGGTCTGTCGGCCATGTTACCCGAATGCGGGCCCGACCATCGCGAAACCGCCTGCCGCCCCGCTCCGTCGCGCCGACGCCCGTATCCGGGTTCCGCTTTGCGCGCCCCTCGGCGGGGCCCCATAAACTAATCACGAAACGATATAAGCCGGAAAGCCGACCACGCCATGCTGGTTTTGCGCTTCAGTTACAATGCCGCTTTTGGCGCCAACGCCACCCCATATATACCGCCAAGCAGGAGCGTTTTAATGACTCACGTTGTGACCGAAGGCTGCATCAAGTGCAAATACACGGATTGCGTGGATGTGTGCCCGGTGGATTGCTTCCGTGAAGGTCCCAACTTTCTCGCCATCGATCCGGACGAGTGCATCGACTGCGCCGTGTGCGTTGCCGAGTGCCCGACCAATGCGATCTATGCCGAAGAAGACGTTCCGGGCGACCAGCAGCAGTTCACCGAGCTGAATGCCGAGCTGGCAAAGGGCTGGCCGTCGATCACGAAGACCAAGCCGGCACCGGCCGACGCGGACGAGTGGAAGGACGTGCAGGACAAGCTGCACCTGCTCGAGCGCTGATCGCGCGGCGGCCGCAGAATTTTTTTGTGCGCTGCGGCCCAAAAGTATTGACAGGTTAGCCAACACTCCATACAATCTCGCTTCTCTGCTGTTTGTTCCCCGATAGCTCAGTCGGTAGAGCGCCGGACTGTTAATCCGTAGGTCCCTGGTTCGAGCCCAGGTCGGGGAGCCAAAAATGCATAGGCCCGTTGAAAGTGGACGGGCTTTTTGCTGGTAACCGAACACGCAGATGTACCGATTTATTCCCCGATAGCTCAGTCGGTAGAGCGCCGGACTGTTAATCCGTAGGTCCCTGGTTCGAGCCCAGGTCGGGGAGCCAGACAGCGAAAGGCCCGTCATTCGACGGGCCTTTTGTTTTTCCGGCCGCCCTTTCGCGTTATCGTGGCCCGGTCCCGCGCATGCTAGAGTCTCTATCCCGCATTCGCATCCGGTTCCGTCGATGAAGCACCGCCTCCTGCGCGCCGCCCCCTTCGCCGTCCTGCTCTCCGCATTCGCCATCGCGCCGCTCGCGCACGCGGAGGAAGTCGGCAGCGTCAATACCCACTTCCGCGTAACGGGCTCCGACCGCGTCGTCGTCGAGGCGTACGACGATCCGGTCGTGAACGGCGTGACCTGCTATGTGTCCCGCGCACGCACGGGCGGCATCAAGGGCACGCTCGGCGTCGCCGAGGATCCGAGCGAGGCGTCGATCGCGTGCCGGCAGGTCGGCCCCATCACTTTCAAGGAGCCGCTCAAGCAGCAGACCGACGTGTTCAGCGAACGCATGTCGTTCATCTTCAAGACGCTGCACGTCGTGCGCGTGGTCGACAAGAAGCGCAACACGATCGTCTACCTGACCTACAGTGACCGCATCGTCAGCGGCAGCCCGAAGAACGCCGTCACCGCGGTGCCGATGCCGGCCGGCACGACGATTCCGGTCAAGTAAGGCCCGCACCTGACGGGCGCGCGAGCGATACACTGTCGGTTCGACCGCTCCCGCGCCCGATCATGTCTGCCACCCGCCTTCCAGACTCCGCACGCTACTGGCGCACGCCGCTGCTGCCGGAGGCAGATCTGGTCACGGCCACCTATCGCGACCACACGTTCGCGCCCCACTGGCACGACGCGTACACGATCCCCGTGATTCTCGAAGGCGCGGAACGCTTCACCTATCGCGGCAGCGGCCATGTCGCCGAAACGGGCACCGTGCCCGTGATCAATCCCGGCGAAGTGCATACGGGCTCGCGCGCGGCCGACGAAGGCTGGTGCTATCGCGTCAGCTACATGCCGGTCGAATTCATCCGCGAACTCACAAGCGCGATCGCCGGCCGCCCGCAGGACGCGCCGTGGTTTGCCCCCGACGTGATTCGCGACGCCGACCTCGCGGCCCGGCTCACGCTGGCACACCGGATGATGGAAGCCGGCAGCGAGCGCGCGCTGTCCTCCCATGCGCACGGGCAGCCGGCCGACGATCCGGCGGCCGGCGATCCGGCGGCCGGTGATCCAGCCTCCGGCGCACCCATCTATGATCCGCTCGCCGCCGAAACGGCCATGCTCGACGCGCTGTCGACGCTGATCGTGCGCCATGCCGACGCGCAGCCGCGACCGGCGCCGCTCGCGGCGGACGAACCGCGCGTCGATGCGATGCGCGAGCGGCTCGCCGCCGATCTCACGTGCACGGTGACGCTCGACGAAGTCGCGCAGGCGGCCGGCCTGTCGCCGTTCCACGCGGCGCGCCTGTTCACGCGTACGACCGGCATGCCGCCGCATGCCTGGCGCAACCAGCTGCGATTGCAGCGCGCGCTGGCGCCGCTGCGGGCGGGCGTGCCCGTCGCCGACGTCGCGGCGGCCAGCGGCTTCGTCGACCAGAGCCACTTCACGCGGCATTTCAAACGGATGTTCGGCGTGCCGCCCGGGCGCTGGCAGGCGAGCTGACGCGCGGCTTCCCGCATCCGGCCGTTCGCTTGCCGCCGCGCCGACAACCGCCCGGGCAGCCACCCTCCCGCGACCGCAAGAACATACAAGCCCGAAAACCACCGGCCCGCTATCCTCCAGCGCATGGAGGAGCACGCTTTGAACCCGACACCCGCATCGCCCCGTCGCCGCCCGCTCAATGAATGGCTCGACGGCGCGCGCGACACGATCCCGATGATGATCGGCGCTGCGCCGTTCGGCGTGATTTTCGGCACGCTCGTCGGCGGCGGTCCGCTTGCCGCGTGGCACGGCGTGCTGATGTCGCTCGCCGTGTTCGCGGGCTCCGCGCAGTTCATCGCGCTCGGCCTGATCGCGGGCAGCGCGAGCTTCGTCGTCGTACTCGCGACGACGCTGATCGTGAACCTGCGCCACCTGCTGTACAGCGCGACGCTCGCGCCCTATGTCGCGCACCTGCCGCTGCGCTGGCGCGCCACGCTCGGCGCGCTGATGACCGACGAGGTCTTCGCGGTCGCCTATGCGCACTACCGGCACTTCCCGCCCGGTACGATCGGCCCGCACTACTTTTTCGGCTCCGGGCTCGCGATGTACCTGAACTGGCAGGTCTGGACGCTCGCGGGCATCGGCTTCGGCGCGGCATTCCCGGGCCTGCAGTCGCTCGGCCTCGATTTCGCGATGGCGGCGACCTTCATCGCGATCGTCGTCCCGCAGCTCGGCACGCTGCGCTATTTCGCGGCGGCCGCGACGGCCGGCACGCTCGCGTACTTCTGGCAGGGCTGGCCGTACAAGCTCGGGCTGCTCGGCGCGGTTGCCGCCGGCGTCGCGATCGGCGTCGCGCTGACACTGCGGCACGAGCGCTCGCGCACGCGGTCACGCACGGAGGCCGCATCGTGAGCTACGCGCTGCTGATCCTCGGGATGGCCGCCATCACCTACGCAATCCGCACGACGCTGTTCCTGTTCGGCGAGCGGCTGACCTTCCCGCCGCTCGTGCGGACCGCACTCGGCTTCGTGCCCGTCACCGTGCTGACCGCGATCATCGTGCCGATGACCGTCTCGCCGCATGGCGGCACGGCCGAACTGACCTGGCGTAATCCGCAGCTCGTCGGCGCGCTCGCCGCCGTGCTCGTGTCGGCTGCGACCCGCCGCCCGCTCGTGACGATCGCGGCGGGTCTCGCGGTGTTCTTTTTCTGGCAAGGGATCGTGCTGCCGCACTGGCTGCCCGCCTGAGCGGACACTCCACCGCGCGCGCTCAAGTTTCCGCGCGGCGCGCCGATATAGGAAATGAAAACCCGCCACCGGCCTCGGCGCGCACCGGTCAGTCGACGCTGCGCCCGCACCGGTGCGCCGTGCCGACCGCCGGCCTGCGCGGGCCGCCATCGAGACGATTCATGGGCCAGATCACCCTTTCCCTCAAGGACGACACGCTCGAGTCCCTGCGCAAGGACTACGACGCGTTCGTCCGCGTGTCGCTGAAACTCGACCCGCAGTTCGCGACACCGTCGTTCGAGGATTTCCTGCGCGCGAAGCTGCTCGACAACATGGTTCCGCTGACCGAGCACGCGGTGCAGCGCATGCTGCAGGGCGGCCAGTACGCGTGGGCAAAGCGCACGCTCGACAAGGAATTTCCGGACGTCGTCGCGATCCTGATGCGGCAGGCCGGCGAATTCGGCTTCGGTTTCGCGTCGCGCTCCGAATGGACGCCCGACGAACTCGCGAAGGCGTGCCGCGACTGGGCGAAGGCGATCGTCGCCGAGGCGCAGGGCGACCCGGCGCAGATCGACCCGCTCGCGTCGCAGATCAAGGGCGCGGCTCAGGACATCCAGGCGCTCGAAGAACTGATGCAGACGCCCGCATGGCGGCTCGCGGAATCGCTGCGGCAACGGATTTACGAGGCCAAGCTCGCATGCGAGATGAGCGTCGGCAGCACCGCGCGCGACAAGCTCGGCGAACTGCGCGGATTGCTGCGGCTCGGGCTCGCACATGGCTCGTTCCAAAAACAGGAAGCGCAGCAGATCATGGAATACCTGCGGCTGCTGAAACCGGAGATCTTCGTCGAAGAGCCGTACGACGTCTTCGCGCGGCTCGCCGCATGGCTGCGCAGCGTATTCACGCCGGCTGCCGCGCGCCCCGCGCAGGGACAAGGCCAGGGACAGCGCCGGCCGTGACCGCGCGCCCGCGCTGCTGAAAGCATGAACACATGAAAACGGCCCGGTTCGCGCGAAGTGAACCGGGCCGCCGGACGGCCGCCGTCGCGACGCGCCGTCCAGGGCGAGCGTCGCGCGGCGCCAGGCACCGCTTACTGCGTGGCGCCCTGGGCCGATGCACCGCCCTCCGCGCCGACCGATGCACCGCCCTCGGTTGCTTCGCCGGCCTTCGCCTTGGCCGAGCCGACATGGCTCTTGGCCGACTTCGCGGTGTGCTTCGCGTGCTTCTTGGCCGAGTGGACGGCCGACGACGCCGTATCCTTCGCGCCGTCGGCTGCCGCGCCGACCGCATCGGTTGCGCCGCCGACCGCATTGCCCGACGCGTTCGTGCCGGCGCTACCCTGCACGCCCGCGCCGACGCCCGCTGCCGGGGTCTGCGCCTGCACGCCGGCACCTGCCGCGCCCTGCGCCGCCGTGCCCGTCTGGGCAAACGCGGCCGAAGTGGCGAACGCCGTCAGCGCGGCACCGATCAGCATCGTACGAATCTTGGACATGACAATCCTCCTCAAGAAGTTGTGGGCGCGAACCGCAGCGATGCGGTCCGTCGCGTCCCCCGCCGCAACACGCAGCAGGTACGACAAAAGACCCGCGGCCCGCACGGCAGGTTCTCGAATCTCTCAGACTGTTACCCACCGTTTCATTTGCTGACGAATCGCTCACAGTCCTTAACATCTGCGTGCCGCGACCGCCCGCGCTCGCACGCCGGCCCGCGGTGCCGTATGATGCGAGGCGATTCCTTCCGCGCATTGCGCACCTTTTTCGTCATGCCCAACCTGGATTTCACGCTGACCGGCGAATACGTCGAGCTGCACAACCTTCTCAAGATCACCGGCCTCGCGGACAGCGGCGGCACCGCGAAACTGATCGTCGCGTCCGGCGCGGTGAAAGTCGACGGCGCGGTCGAGCTTCGCAAGACCTGCAAGATCCGCGCGGGCCAGGTCGTGCTGCTCGGCGACACGCGCATCGCGGTGCGCGAGGCTTAGGGCCTGTTCCCCCTGTCCGCGACATGGCCATCGGCGCGCGCGTTCGACACGGTACGAATAAAGCCGTAAGCTAGCCGGCTCTCAAAATAAATACAGACAGCGCGGGCCCGCACCCGCGCGAGCGCCCATTCCATGTCGCATTCCGGTCTCACGCGGACGGCCGCCGCGCCGCCGTCGCTGTCCAGTCACGCTGCCGATACCGCGCGCCTCGCCGCACCGCTCGCGATCGCGCAACTTTCACAAATGGCGATGAGCGTCACCGACACGGTGCTGCTCGGTTCGCTCGGCCCCGATTCGCTCGCGGCCGGCGGTCTCGGCGCGAACTTCTTCTTCGTCATCGTCACCATTCTGCAAGGCGTGCTGTCGTCGGTCAGCGTGAGCGTCGCACATGCGCGCGGCGCCCAGGCCGAGGACCGCGTGCCGCACATCTACTGGACCGGGTTCGCGCTATCCGTGCTGCTCGCGATTCCGGCAATCGTCGCGCTGTCGCTGGCCGAACCGATCCTGCTGATGTTCCACGAGCCGCCGCTGCTCGCGCATCACGTCGGCGAATACACGGGCATCCTCCGCTTCGCGGCGCTCGGCAGCCTGATCGGCGTCGGGCTGATGCGCGCGTTCCTGCCGGCGATCGGCGCCGCGCGGCGGCTGCTATGGGTGTCGATCGGCGGCGTCGGTGTCAACGGCGTGCTGAACTACGGGCTGATCCACGGCGCATTCGGGCTGCCGCGCCTCGGCTTTCTCGGGTCGGCGGTCGCGACGACGATCACGATCTGGCTCACCGCGCTCGCGCTGATCTGGCTGCTGCACGGCCGGCAGCGCTTCCGCCATTTCGTGACCGCGGCGCGCCCGAAGCTGCCCGTGATGGGCGAGCTGATCGGCATCGGCTGGCCCGTTGCGATCACGTACGGGGTCGAATCGACGCTGTTCCTCGGCACCGGCCTAACGGTCGGCGTACTCGGCGCGACGTCGCTCGCCGCGCACCAGATCGCGCTGAACGTCGCGTCGGTATCGTTCATGGTGCCGCTCGCGATCGGCCAGGCCGCCAACGTCCGGGTCGGCTACTGGGTCGGCGCGGGCTCGCCCGTCGCCGCGCGGCATGCGGGCTTCGTCGCGCTCGCGCTCGGCGTCGCGTTCATGTCGCTGTCGGGCGTCGTGATGATCGTCGCGCCGCACACGATCGTCGGCCTGTATCTTCATCTCGACGACCCGGCCAATGCGGCCACGGTGTCGCTCGCGGCATCGCTGCTCGGCATCGCCGCGGTGTTCCAGATCGTCGACGGGATGCAGACCGTCGCGTCGGGCGCGCTGCGCGGCTTGAAGGACACGCGCATCCCGATGCTCGCCGCGACCTTCGGCTACTGGGGCATCGGCTTCCCGACCGGCTACTGGTTCGCGTTCCATGCAGGCCTCGGCGCGCGCGGCCTGTGGTGGGGGCTCGCGGCCGGCCTCGCGAGCGTCGCGGCGCTGATGGCATGGCGCTTTCATCTGAAGACCGCGTCGCTCATCGCGGCGCGGCATTGAGCGCGACACGACACGAAATCGCGGCCGACGCTATGCTTGTCGGCTGAAGGCCCGAAGTCCCGAAGACGCCGCGCGAGCGGCGCGACTGCCTCACGATACGCCCGACGCCGCGCATTGCGCGGCCTTTCCCCTTTCCAAGAGGAGTGCATCATGAACGAAGCAGTTCGGATGGAACGCGACACGTTCGGCGAGATCGCCGTGCCGGCCGACCGGCTCTGGGGCGCGCAGACCGAGCGCTCGCTGCAGAATTTCCGGATCTCGACGGAGAAGCAGTCGCCCGAGCTGATCCACGCGCTGGCGATCGTCAAGCGTGCCGCGGCGGCCGTGAACCAGTCGCTCGGCGTGCTGGCCGACGACAAGGCGCGCGCGATCATCGACGCGGCCGACGAGATCATCGCCGGCAAGCATCCGCGCGAATTCCCGCTCGCGGTCTGGCAGACGGGCTCCGGCACGCAGACCAACATGAACCTCAACGAGGTGATCGCGAACCGCGCGAGCGAGCTGATGGGCGGCGAGCGCGGCGAAGCGCGCAAGGTTCATCCGAACGACGACGTGAACCGCGGCCAATCGTCGAACGACGTGTTCCCGACCGCGATGCACGTCGCGGCCGCGTACGCGATCGTCAATCACCTGCTGCCGGCGCTGCGCACGCTGCGCACGACGCTCGACGCGAAATCGAAGGCGTTCGCCGATATCGTGAAGATCGGCCGCACGCACCTGCAGGACGCGACACCGCTCACGCTCGGCCAGGAGTTTTCCGGCTATGTCGCGCAACTCGACCAGGGCATCCGTCACGTCGAATCGGCGCTGCCGCACCTGTACGAACTCGCACTCGGCGGCACCGCGGTCGGCACGGGGCTGAACGCGCATCCGGAGTTCGCGGTGCGCGTCGCCGACGAAATCGGCCGCCTGGCGAAGCTGCCGTTCGTGACGGCGCCGAGCAAGTTCGAGGTGATGGCGGCGGCCGACGCGCTGGTGTTCGCGCACGGCGCGCTGAAGACCGTCGCGGCCGGCCTGATGAAGATCGCGAACGACGTCCGCTGGCTCGCGAGCGGGCCGCGCTGCGGGCTCGGCGAGCTGTCGATTCCGGAGAACGAGCCGGGCAGCTCGATCATGCCGGGCAAGGTGAACCCGACACAGTCGGAGGCCGTGACGATGCTGTGCTGCCAGGTGTTCGGCAACGACGTCGCGGTCAACGTCGGCGGCGCGAGCGGCAATTTCGAACTGAACGTGTTCCGGCCGATGATCGCGCACAACGTACTGCAATCGGTGCGGCTGCTCGCCGACGGCGCGCAGAGCTTCAACGACCACTGCGCGGTGGGCATCGAGCCGAATCGCGCGCGCATCGACCTGCTGCTGAACGAATCGCTGATGCTCGTGACGGCGCTCAATCCGCATATCGGCTACGACAAGTCCGCGCAGATCGCGAAGAAGGCGCACAAGGAAGGCACGACGCTGAAGGCTGCCGCGCTCGCGCTCGGCTATCTGACCGAGGCGGAATTCGATGCGTGGGTGCGACCCGAGCAGATGATCGGGTCGCGGTAACGGCGGAACGACGGGCGCGGCGCCCGCGACGGTCAGACCGCGCCTTTCGCGACCTCTTCCGGCTTCATCTCGACGATCTTGTCGAGCGCGGCCCGCACGTCGGCCGCATATTTTGCGAGCACCTTCTGCTCGTCGGTCTCGGGCACGAACGGCGGCACCGGCACCGGGTTGCCGTTCTCGTCGACCGCGACGAACACGACCAGGCAATCGGTCGTCTGGCGCAACACGCCGCCCTTCGGATCGCCAGCGTGCACGGATACATGGATGTGCATGCTGGTGCGCCCCGTCGCGACGACGCGCGCCTTCAGCTCGACGAGATTGCCGACCAGGATCGGGCGCTGGAAACGGATGTTGCCGACACTGACCGTCACGCAATAGCGGCTCGACCAGACGGCCGCGCATGCATACGCGACCTCGTCGATCCACTTCATCAGCGCGCCGCCATGCACCTTGCCGCCGAAGTTCACGGACGACGGCTCGGCGAGGAAGCGGAATACGGTTTCGGTGCGGTCGAGAGCGGCCGGTACGGGGGACGGTTGGGGCATCTTGTTGGCTCCGGGCGGCAGGGGCGCTGTAATCGGGCCATTATACGTTGCACTGCGGCAACGCGCCGCGGGGCGCCCAATGTGGCGCGGCGGCGCCGACGCGCCTGAAACGTACGCGGATCGGCGCCCGTCAGCGGCGTATCGTGATGCCCTGGTCGATCGTCCCGTACATCTCGAGGCTGCCGCCCCGCTCGCCGGCAGCGCCCGCGCCGCCCTGCGCACAGGCCGAGCAGACGAGCACGGCCGCCAACAGGCAGAAAATCGTCTTCATCATTGCATCGTGTCACGTGCGGCGGCCCGCTGCCGCCGCGTCCGGCCATTCTACGCGTGCCCCGCACGGGGCCGCAGTCCGGTCTTCCGCAAGGTCGGTGCCCGCGCCGGTACCGCTATTCGACATTTCAGCCGGATCCGAAACATCGAATGCCCGCACCCACTACACTGCAAGTCATCCCGCCTGACGAGATACGACGATGACCGATCACGACGACCACCACTTTCCGGGCCTGAGCCGCATCGGCGCGCTGATCGCCGACCCGGGGCGCGCCGCGATGCTGTGGGTGCTGATGGACGGCAGCGCGCGACCGGCCGGCGAACTGACGATGATCGCGGGGCTGTCGCCGTCCGCGGCAAGCGCGCATCTCGCGCGGCTGACCGAAGGCGGCCTGCTCGCGCTCGAAGTGCGCGGCCGGCACCGCTATTACCGGATCGCATCGTCCGACATCGCGGCATCGCTCGAGGCGCTCGCGAACGTCGCCCGCGCGGCCGCGCCGCACCGCCCGGTTCCGCCGCCGTCGCGCACGGTGCCGGCCGAACTGCGCTACGCACGCACCTGCTACGACCACATGGCCGGCGAACTCGCAGTGCGCATCTTCGACGGGCTCACCGCGCACGGCTGGCTGCTCGCCAACGGCGATGAGATCGAGATCACCGAACTCGGCACCCGGGCGCTCGCGCAATGGGGCATCGACGTCGCCCAGCAGCGCGCGCGCCGGCGCCGCTTCGCGTGCGGCTGTCTCGACTGGAGCGAGCGGCGCTCGCATCTCGGCGGCGCGCTCGGCGCCGCACTGCTCGAGAGCTTCTGTGCGCACGGCTGGATCGAGCGCTCCGCACGACCGCGCGTGCTGCGCGTCACCGTGCCCGGACAGCAGGTTTTCGACGGGTGGCTTACGTCCGCTTGACGCCAGCATTGCAGCTGCACGACAACGGCTCGCGATGGACAGGTTTTGTTACATCGCGTGCCATCCGGCTTACAAAACACCGAGCACTGAAACAGACCGAGCGGATATTGTGAACTCAACGGCACGAATCGACGCGCCGCGATAACGACGAAGACGCTCACCATGGCCCCCCTGTTCACGCTCAAGCGATCCGCCCGCTATACGCTGCTCGCGTTCGTCGCGCTTGCGACGCTGCCCCCCGCATTCGCACAATCGGCCGATGCCCCGCCGTATGCGGCCGCGGCTCGGCAACCGGGCGGCGATCCGCCGGGCCGCGTCGCGCGGCTCAATTACCTGTCGGGCGCCGTGACGACCGAACCGGCCGGCACCGATACATGGTCGTATGCCGCCGTGAACCGGCCGCTGACGACCGGCGACCAGCTCTGGAACGATGCCGGCGCGCGCTCGGAACTGCACATCGGCTCGACCGCGGTGCGGCTCGGCAATTCGACGAGCCTGTCGGTGCTGAACCTCGACGACACGACGACGCAACTGAAGGTCGGCCTCGGCACCGTATCGACGCACGTGCGCCAGCTGCCGGCCGGCGGATCGTACGAAATCGACACGCCGAACCTCGCGCTCGGCATCACGGGCCCCGGCGACTATCGCGTCGATGTCGCGCCGAACGGAGCGAGCACGACGGTCACGGTGCGCAGCGGCAGCGCGACCGCCTACGGCAGCAACGGACAATACCCGCTGTCACCCGGACAGCAGGTCGTGTTCACGGGCACCGACCTGCAGGTTGCGCAGCAATCGCCCGCGCCGGGCCCCGATGCGCTCGACCAGTGGGCCGCCAGCCGCGACGCGTCCGAGGAGCGCTCGGTATCGGCCCGCTATGTGTCCCGCGACGTTCCCGGCTACCAGGATCTCGACGCGAACGGCACGTGGCGCGAAACCCCGAATTACGGCTCGGTATGGGTGCCGAACGACACGCCGGCCGACTGGGCGCCGTATCACGACGGCCACTGGATCTGGCAGGCACCGTGGGGCTGGACGTGGGTCGACGATGCACCGTGGGGCTTCGCGCCGTATCACTACGGCCGCTGGGCGTACGTGGACGATAGCTGGGCATGGGTGCCCGGCCCGATGGTCGTCAGCCAGCCGCCCGTCTATGCGCCGGCGCTCGTCGCGTTCGTCGGTGGCGGCGGCGGTCCCGACTGGAGCGTCGCGCTCACCGTCGGCGGCGTCGCCGCGGCCGGCTGCGCATGGTTCGCGCTCGGCCCGGGTGAGCCGTGGCACCCCGGCTGGGGCGGCTGGAGCCCGCACTACTACGATCGCGTGAACCGCAACATCGTGGTGAACAACGTCAACGTGAACAAGACCGTGAACGTGACGAACATCACCAATATCACCAACATCAACAAGACGTACGTGAACTTCCACGCGCCGCACGCGATCGCGGCCGTGCCGGCCTCCGCGTTCGTGCACGGTCAACCTGTTGCGCACTTCTCGCAGCATGTCGATCCGCAGCAATGGCGCAATGCGCACGTGACACCGGGTACGCCCGGTATCGCGCCGGTGCGCCAGAGCTTTACCGGCGGGCTGCGCAATGCCGGCTACCGTCCGCCGGAGGCGATCGCGCAGCACCCGTACGTCGCGACGCGCAATCCTGCCGTGCCGGCCGCGTATCGCGACCAGGCCGCCGCCCACCTCGCGCAGCAAGGCGCACGCGTGCCGGGCGCCGGCGCCCCCGTCGTGAAGACGAACGTGCCGGCCGACTACACGGCTCGCCCGGTTCGCGTTCCGGGCAACCCGAACGGCGGCGCATGGGCAATGCACAACGTGCAGCTCGTGAATCCGCACGGCCCCGTCGTGCAACCTTCACGCGCGCCGCGCGAAGGCCAGCCGCCAGCCGCGCAGGCCGGACGTCCGGGCGCACCGGTGCCGGTGCCGGGCGCGCCGACTCTCGCGCGGCCGGCGAACGGCGAGAACCCCAATGCGCCGCGCTTCGCCAACGGCGGCATGCCGCAGGCACCGGGCAACCCGGCGCCGCGCCAGGCGTTCGGGCCCGGAAACGGTGTCCCGCATCCGCCGGTGGCCGGCAATTTCCCGTCGGGCAACGGCAACGCGCACGCAGCCGAGGCGCCGTCACCGGCGTGGATGCAGCCGCACACGCCGATGGAGCGTCAACGCCCCGCCCCGCCGGCCGCGCTGCACGCGGCAGGACAGAATGCGCTGCCGCCCGTGCGCAGCGCGGTGCCGGTGCCGCATCCGGACGGCACGCCGGCTCCGCAGGGCGCGCAGCCCGGCGGCCGGAACGAAGCGCCGCGCGCGCTGCCGCAGCCGAGGTTCGACAATACGGCGCAAATCCCGCAGCCGCGTCCGCGCCCCGAATTCCCGACGCCGGCCCAGCATGGGCAGCCGCAACCGGAACGGGCCGCCCCCGCGCCGCAACCGCGCCCCGAATTCGCGCAACCGGCGCCACACCGCGAAGTCGCACCGCCGCGCGTGAACGAGTACCGCCCGCCGGCCCCCGCCGCACATGAAATGCCGCGCCCGCAGCCGCAGGCGCCGCGCATGGAGCCACGGCCGTCGATGCCCGCACCGCACGTGGAACCGCGCCCGTCGATGCCCGCGCCCCGAATGGAACCGCGGCCGCAACCGGCGCCGCACGTCGAGGCGCCGCGCCCGAGCAACCCGCCGCCGCAAGGCGGTCACGAAGAGCGGCACCGCCAGTAAGTGCCGCAAACGTGAAGCAAAAAGGCCCGACCGGCTGATGCCGGTCAGGCCTTCTTTCTGCGGGGGCCGCGCGATCAGACCGCCATCGGCGCGGTCAGCGGCTCATGGTGGCGATAGCCGACGAGCGAGAAGTCCGACGGCTCGATCTGCTCGAGCCACTCGGGCGCATAGACGCCCGTCTTCGCGTATTCAGGCACGCGCTCGGCGATCTCGAGCCGCGGGCTTTCGTACGGCTCGCGTGTGAGCTGCTGCTGCAGCATGTCGAGCTGGTTCTCGTAGATGTGCGCGTCACCGATGAAATACGTGAACCAGCGCGGCGTATAGCCCGTCAGCCGGCCGACGAGCGACAGCAGTGCGGCCCCTTCCGTCAGGTTGAACGGCGTGCCGAGCCCGACGTCGTTGCTGCGGATGTACAGGCACAGCGAGATTTCGCGCTTCGTCGCATTCGGCAGGAACTGGTACAGCAGATGGCATGCGGGCAGCGCGATCTGGTCGAGCACGGCCGGATTCCACGCGTGAAACAGGATACGACGGTCGGCCGGATTCTCCATGATCGTGTCCAGGCACTGGCGCAACTGGTCGATCGCCTTGTACAGCAGCACCTTCGGTGCGCCGTCTTCGTCGAAACGCGTGACGATCCGGAAGCCGCGGCGCGTCGCGTCGGCGATCTGCGCATCGGCGCCCGCATCGAGCACCTTGTAGCCCGGCCACTGGCGCCATTGCACGCCGTACACGTCGCCGAGATCGTCGACGCCCTGGCGGTACGGGTTCGCGAGCCACTGCGCGTTCTCGTTCGCGTTCGCGTCCCACACCTTGCAGCCGAGCGCGCGGAAATCGGCCGCGCTGCGCGACGCGCGCAGGAAGCCGACCAGTTCGCCGACCGCGGACTTGAACGCGAGCTTCTTGGTCGTGACGGCCGGGAAGCCTTGCTGCAGGTCGAAGCGCAGCATCGCGCCCGGCATGCTGATGGTGCGGATCCCCGTGCGGTTCTCCTGCCAGGTGCCGGTATCGAGAATGGTACGAACGAGGTCGAGATACTGTTTCATGCGGGTTCCTTCGGCCGCGAGGGCGGCCGTACCCGCCAATTTTAGCAAGCGTGATGCGGAAACTCCGGCAACGACGCAGGAAACCCCGCCAGCGCGTCGCCGCGATCGCGCATTCCGTGCGCGCACATCAGCCGGTAGAGCGTGACGCGCGACACGCCGAGTTCGCGCGCGGCATCCGCGAAACGGCCGCGATGGCGCAGCAGCGCCTGCTCGATCGCCTGCCGTTCGGCCGCCTCGCGCGCCTCCAGCAGCGACACGGGCGCGAGCGTCGCGTAGTCGTTCAGCTCGAGATCGGCCGCGGTGATCATCCGGCCCTCCGACATCACGATCGCGCGGCGCACGCGATTGATCAGCTCACGCACGTTGCCCGGCCACGAATAGCCGTACAGCGAGGCCACCGCATCAGGGGAAAAGCCGCGCAGGCGGCGATGCGCATCGCCCTTGAAACGCTCGAGCATGTGGCGCGCGATCACCTCGATGTCCTTGCCCCGCGCGCGCAGCGGCGGCTCCTCGATCTTCAGCACGCACAGGCGATGGAACAGGTCTTCGCGGAACCGCCCTTCGCGCAGCGCCGCTTCCATGTCCACGTGCGTCGCGCAGATCACGCGCACATCGACCGGCACCGACACGTGCGCACCGAGCCGCTCGATCTTGCCTTCCTGCAGGAAGCGCAACAGGCTCGCCTGGCTTTCGAGCGGCAGGTCGCCGATCTCGTCGAGAAACAGCGTGCCGCTGTTGGCGGCCTCGACGCGGCCGATCTTGCGCTGGTTCGCACCGGTGAACGCGCCGCGCTCATAGCCGAACAGCTCGGCCTGCAGCAGCGTCGACGGGATCGCACCGCAATTGATCGCGATGAACGGCGCCTGCGCACGCGACGAGCGCTCGTGAATCGCGACCGCCGTCAATTCCTTGCCCGTGCCCGATTCGCCGGAGATGAACACCGGCGCATCGGTCGCCGCGACGCGACGGATTGTCCTGAAGAGTCCGAGCATCGCATCGCAGGTGCCGACCATCTCGCCTTCGCTGCGGCCCGCACCGGCAAGCGGCGCAACGGGCTCGGTCAGCGCGACCATGCCATGCGCATGACCGACGGTCTCGACGATCCGCGACATCTCGTACGGCATCGTCACGTAGTCGAAGCAATAGTCGCGAATGAGATGGCGCAGCGTGGCGTCCTGCAACTGGCCGCGCCGCGTCGCCGCGATCCAGCCGATGTGCTGGATGCTCAGACAGGATTCGAGTTCGCGCAGGTCCGAGGGCTTGAAGCCCGGCGAGAAATCGAGCAGGCCGGCCGTTGCAACGCCGTGCTGCACGACGCGCCGTACGTCGCGTACGGTCTCCGCGAGATCGACGCGCCAACCGCATTCGTCGAAATGGCCGCGCAACGCATCGTTCGGTTCGCGCGAGTAATAGATCACGTGCCGCTGATCGGCTCCCATATGCCCACCCCGTTCATCAACCATCCAACGATTGCCGCGCACGCCAAGTCGCGTGCGAAAGGATCGAATCGGGTCAGCCAAAGGTGGCTCGATTCGCCATGCCGATGCGCGGCAACGACAAAGCCTCGCATGATGGCGCTAATTTCGCGTCCGTTTTTTTTTGATCAACACAGCTTAGTTATAGGCACTGAATGCGACAAACCGATTTCAGCGCCTCGGGCGATGCGGTCAAATCGCTCGGGAAGTCGACGCATGTCAATCATCTGCACATAGCACCTGCGCAGCGAAGTGCTCTTTCATCGACACACGCGTCGATTTTCATCCTTGTAGCGTATCGATTGAATCCGCAGTATTCCCAAGCCCCCTCGTTTCAGGCCTGAAACACTTTCAGGCGTTTTTCGCCGCAATTGTCGACGCGTGTGCGCGAATCGCAATCGTGACAAGGGTCCCGGCGCGATGGCATGTATTTCGCTGCATAGGAATACATCGGAGACAGCGACCATGCGAAAACATCTGTTACTTTCCTTCGTGCCGATGGCGATTTCGCTCTCGGCCGCCGGCCCGCCCGCGCCGGCGCATGCGGATGAAAACATGAAGCTGGATCGCGCGATGCTGCTCGCCGAAAACGCGCCAGGCATGCAGCCCGGCAACGGGTTCGGCATCGTGACCGTGTCGGCGCCGCAACCGCTGCCGGCCGGCAAGGCTTCAGTGACGCTGTGGGACGAGATCCCGCCTCCGCCCCAGTTACCGACGCCGCTCCCGGTACCGCAGCCACGCGACGTGCAGCACGCGATGGAAAAAAACGCACAAGGCACCACGCACCAGTGAGCATGTACCAATCCATTCGATGAGGATTCCATAGCTATTCGAATCTGCCGGACAGCATCGATCGCGCTCCCCTCACCGCCCCGCGACACGAAACGGTTTTTGTGCTCCGTCCCCCGGCGGGCACTCTTTTTACTCTGTCCGTCGCCGCGCCGCATTGCATCGCGCATCGCGGCGCGCAACACCGGAAAGCCGATGCACGTGCGAGGAATCCGGCAGGCACCGCCGTTCCGGTAGAATCGGCGCCATTCCGGCTTTCCTCTTCTCCGACCTTCATGACGACGTTGACCCTGATCGTCGCGCGTGCCCGCAACGGCATCATCGGCCGCGACAACCAGTTGCCCTGGAAACTTCCCGAGGATCTCGCGTTCTTCAAGCGTACGACGATGGGCGCGCCGATCGTGATGGGCCGCAAGACCCACGAGTCGATCGGCCGGCCGCTGCCGGGCCGCCGCAACATCGTCGTCACGCGCGACGCAACGCGCCGCTTCGATGGCTGCGACACGGTCACGTCGCTCGCCGACGCGCTGGCCCTCGTCGCGCGCGACGGCGTGCCCGAAGCATTCCTGATCGGCGGTGCGCAACTCTACGCGGAAGGCCTCGTGCTCGCGGATAAACTGATCGTCACCGAGATCGATGCCGACTTCGACGGCGATGCATCGTTCCCAGCGCCCGACGCCGCGCACTGGCAGGAAGTTTCGCGCGATGCACACCAGGCCGCCGCGCCGAACACGTTCGGTTATGCGTTCGTCGTCTACGAACGCAAGCGCGCCTGACGCGTCACGCACAATGAGCAAAGCCCGACCGGCTCGCGCCGGTCGGGCTTTTTCGTTTCGTGGCGGCCTGCGCCGCGCGCGGCTTACTGCCCTGCGATCGTCATCTGCTCGATCAGCACCGAGCCCGTTTCCTTCGTACCGCGGACGATCGAATCCGCGCCGATCGCGACGATATGCCGGAACATCTCCTGCAGCGTGCTCGCGACGGTGATTTCCTCGACCGGATACTGGATCACGCCGTTCTCAACCCAGAAACCTGCCGCGCCGCGCGAATAGTCGCCCGTCACATAGTTCACGCCCTGCCCCATCAGTTCGGTCAGCAGCAGGCCCGTACCGAGCTTCTTCAGCATCGCGTCGAAATCGTCGCCCGGCTGCGTGTTCGAGCTGCGCAGCGCGAGGTTGTGCGAGCCGCCCGCGTTGCCGGTGGTCTGCGTGCCGAGCTTGCGTGCCGAATAGGTCGACAGGAAGTAGCCTTCGACGACGCCGTCCTTGACGACGCTGCGCGCGCGCGTACGTACGCCTTCCTCGTCGAACGGCGCGCTGCCCATCGCGCGCGGCACGTGCGGATCCTCGACGACCTGGATGTGCGGCGCAAACACCGGCTTGCCGAGGCTGTCGACGAGGAACGACGTCTTGCGGTACAGCGCGCCGCCGCTCACGGCCTGCACGAATGCGCCGAGCAGGCCGGCCGCGAGCGGCGCCTCGAACAGCACGGGCACCTTGCGGGTGTCGAGACGGCGCGCGCCCATCCGCGCGAGCGCACGCTCGGCCGCGTAACGGCCCACCGCTTCGGGTGCCGCGAGATCAATCGCGCTGCGCTTCGACGAATACCAGTCGTCGCGCTGCATTTGACGGCCGCTGCCCGCGATCGGCGCGCATGCAATGTAGTGGCGCGAGTACGGATAGCCGGACAGGAAGCCGCGCGACGTCGCGAGCACGAACTGCGAATGCTGCGCCGACACGCTCGCGCCTTCCGAATTGCGGATCTGCGGGCTGACCGCGAAGGCGGCGTCTTCCGCGCGGCGGGCAAGTTCGACGGCCTCGTCGGCCGTCAGCGCCCACGGATGATAGAGATCGAGGTCGCGCGGGTCGGTTTCGAGCAGCTCGGCCTCGGCAAGGCCGGCCGCTTCGTCCTCGGCCGTGAAACGTGCGATGTTGTAGGCGGCAGCGACGGTATCCTTGATCGCGGCTGGTGAAAAATCGGACGTGCTCGCGTTGCCGCGCTTCTTGCCGATGAACACGGTCACGCCGACCATCTTGTCGCGGTTGTGCTCGATCGTTTCGACTTCGCCGCGGCGCACCGACACCGACAGGCCGTCGCCCTCGGAGATTTCGGTCGCGGCGTCCGTCGCGCCGAGTGCCTTCGCATGGCGAAGGATGTCCGACGCGATTTCTTTGAGCTGGTCCTGCGTGTGCGGGAAATAGCGCGCTTGTACGTCGAGATTGGCTGCCATCGTCTTGGTATCCGGTGGCGGGCGGGCGCCCGCATGTTCAAAATGTTGCGTATCCCGCGATCATAGCAAGGTCCGGGGACGGACACAGACAAGCTTGGGGTGTCCGCGCCGCGATACAATGCCGCCCATGACACGCAAAACCCGAATTCAGCCGATCGAGCCTGCCGTCGAAGACGACGACAACGGCTACGATCGCCCCAGCAAATCCCAGTTGAAGCGCGAGATGCACGCGCTGCAGGAGCTCGGCCAGGCGCTCGTCGACCTGCCGAAGGACGCGCTCAAGCGCATGCCGATGCCGGAAGCCCTCGCGGACGCCGTTCGCGAGGCGCGCCGGATCACCGATCACGAAGGCAAGCGCCGCCAGCTCCAGTACGTCGGCCGCGTGATGCGCTCGCTGGCCGACGACGAGACGGCCGCGCTGCGCACCGCGCTCGACGCGCAGCGCGGCGTGAACAAGGCCGCGACGGCCCGCCTGCATTGGATCGAGCGCACGCGCGAACAGTTGCTCGCCAGCGACGACGCACTGACCGAATTCCTGCGCCGGCACCCCGACGCCGACATCCAGGAAGGCCGCACGCTGATCCGCAATGCGCGCAAGGAAGCGCAGCAAGGCAAGCCGCCGCGCTATTTCCGCGAACTGTTCCAGTGGGTCAAGACCGCGAGCGGCACCCCCGGCGGGGATGATGAAGCGGCCGACGACGCCGGAGACGACCATGACGACGAAGCCTGACCACCCGGACGAACTCGTCGTCGGCCTCGTGTCGATCAGCGACCGTGCCAGCACGGGTGTCTATGAAGACAAAGGCATTCCGGCGCTGCAGGAGTGGCTCGCCGGTGCGCTGGTCTCGCCGTGGCGCGCCGAAACCCGGCTGATCCAGGACGACGCGCCGACGATCTCCGCGACCCTCGCCGAGCTCGTCGACGTCGCCGGCTGCGACCTCGTGCTGACGACGGGCGGCACGGGCCCCGCGCGCCGCGACGTGACGCCCGAGGCCACGCTGGCCGTGGCGACGAAGGAAATGCCGGGATTCGGCGAACAGATGCGGCAGATCAGCCTGAATTTCGTGCCGACCGCGATCCTGTCGCGGCAGGTCGCGGTGATTCGCGAGACGGTCGACCATGCGGCGCTGATCATCAACCTGCCCGGCCAGCCGAAGTCGATCCGGGAAACGCTCGAAGGGCTGCGCGATGTCGACGGCAAGTCGACCGTGCCCGGCATCTTCGCAGCGGTGCCCTACTGCATCGACCTGATCGGCGGCCCGTACATCGAGACCGACGCCGCGGTGGTCGCGGCGTTCCGGCCGAAAAGCGCGCAGCGCTGAGCGTTTGTCGAGCGCCGAGCGCGTGCCGGCCCGCTCAGGCGGCCGGCGCGGACTCGCCTGCCGACGCCGACGCGGCCGGAATCAGGAAATGCTCGCGGTAGTACTTCAGCTCGTCGATCGACTCGTGGATGTCCGCGAGCGCCGTGTGCATCGCGCGTTTCTGGAAGCCCTTGTAGATCGCGGGCTGCCAGCGGCGGCACAGCTCCTTCAGCGTGCTGACGTCGAGATTGCGGTAGTGGAAGAATTTCTCGAATTCGGGCATCCAGCGCGCCATGAAACGGCGGTCCTGGCAGATCGAGTTGCCGCACATCGGCGACTTGCCGGGCGACACGTACTGCGCGAGGAACGCCTGCAGTTGCGCGGCGGCTTCCGCCTCGGTCACGGTCGATGCGCGCACGCGGTCGATCAGGCCCGAGCGGCCGTGCGTCGACTTGTTCCAGTCGTCCATCTTCGCGAGCGTTTCGTCGCTCTGGTGGATCGCGAACACGGGGCCTTCGACGGCAACGTCGAGCGTGGAATTGGTCACGACGACCGCGATCTCGATGATGCGGTCGTTATCCGGGTCGAGGCCCGTCATCTCCATGTCGAGCCAGACGAGGTTCAACTCGTTGCGCACGAGCGCGGGCTGGCTGGTGGAAGCGGCGGTATCGGTCATGAGTCATCCTGGAAAATGGCGGACGGCGCGCGACGCCGCCCGGGCGGCCGGCAACGCATCAGCGGGCCCGGTCCGCAAGAACATATAATTCTCGCATAGAACCCTTTGGCGCCTTCGATGTCACCCTTTTCGTTCACCCTGCTGTTCGCGCTCGCCGTGCTCGCGATGGTCGTCACCAAGCTGTGGCTCGCGTCGCGGCAGATCCGCTTCGTCGCCGCGCATCGCAACGGCGTGCCCGCGCAGTTCAGCGCAACCATCCCGCTGACCGCCCACCAGCGCGCGGCCGACTATACGGTCGAGCGTACCCGGCTGACGATGCTCGAGATCGTCGTCAGCGCGGCCGTGCTGGTCGGCCTCACGCTGCTCGGCGGCGTCGGCACGCTCGACACGCTGCTGACCGGCTGGCTCGGCCGCGGCTACGGGCAGCAGGTCGCGCTCGTCGCGGCGGTGCTCGTGATCACGAGCGTGATCGACGTCCCGTTCGAGTATTACCGCCAGTTCGGGATCGAGCAGCGTTTCGGCTTCAACCGGATGACGAAGCGGCTGTTCTTCACCGACATGCTGAAAAACTCGCTGCTCGGCGCCGCGCTCGGCCTGCCGCTGCTGTTCGTCGTGCTGTGGCTGATGAACCAGGCCGGCAGCCTGTGGTGGCTGTGGACCTGGATCGTCTGGGTCGCGTTCCAGTTGCTCGTGCTGCTGATCTACCCGACCTTCATCGCACCGCTCTTCAACAAGTTCGAACCGCTGAAGGACGACGCGCTGCGCACGCGCATCGAGTCGCTGATGAAGCGCTGCGGCTTCGCGGCGAAGGGGCTGTTCGTGATGGACGGCAGCCGCCGCTCCGCGCACGGCAATGCGTACTTCACGGGCTTTGGCGCATCGAAGCGGATCGTGTTCTTCGACACGCTGCTCGCGCGCCTGTCCGGCCAGGAAATCGAAGCCGTGCTCGCGCACGAACTCGGCCATTTCAAGCGCCGCCACGTGATGAAGCGGATGCTCGTGTCGTTCGTGTTGAGCCTCGTGCTGCTCGCGCTGCTCGGCTGGCTGGCGCAGCGCACCTGGTTCTATACAGGGCTCGGCGTCACGCCGTCGCTCGACACGAGCAACGCGGGCGCCGCGCTCGTGTTGTTCTTCCTCGCGATTCCGGTGTTCCTGTTCTTCGCGACGCCGTTCAGCAGCCTCACGTCGCGCAAGCACGAATTCGAGGCCGACGCGTTCGCGGCCAGCCAGACCGACGCGCAGGATCTCGTCAGCGCGCTCGTGAAGCTCTACGAGGACAACGCATCGACGCTGACGCCCGACCCCGTCTACACGGCCTTCTATTACTCGCATCCGCCCGCATCGCAGCGGATCGACCGCCTGCTGCAGCTCGCATGAGCCGGCCGCCTTCCCGCAAGCCGGCCCCGCGCGCGTCGGGCGCGCAACGTGTCGAAGGCCGCGTGATCGCGGCGCACGGCCGCCACTACATCGTCGCGCCCGACGACGGCGGCCCGATGCTGCAGTGCTTCCCGCGCGGCAAGAAGAGCGACATCGCGGTCGGCGACCGCGTCGTATACGAACACGCGTCGGCCGACCAGGGCGTGATCGTCGAGATCGGCGAACGGCGCAACCTGCTGTACCGTTCCGACCAGTTCAAGTCGAAGCTCTTCGCGGCCAACCTCGACCAGTTACTGATCGTGCTCGCGACCGAGCCCTATTTCAGCGAAGACCTGCTCGGCCGCGCGCTGATCGCCGCCGAGGCGAACGAGCTGAAGCCGCTCGTCGTGCTGAACAAGATCGACGTCGAGGCTGCGCTGCCGGTCGCGCGCGAGCGCCTCGCACCGTACCGCGCGCTCGGCTACGACGTGCTCGAGCTGTCGGTGAAGGGCTCGCCCGACGACGCGCGCGCACAACTGATGCCGCACCTCGCCGGCCATTCGACGATCCTGCTCGGCCAGTCCGGGATGGGCAAGTCGACGCTCGTGAACCTGCTCGTTCCCGATGCCGAAGCCGCGACGCGCGAGATCTCGGCCGCGCTCAACAGCGGCCGCCACACGACGACGTTCACGCGCCTCTACCCGCTGGAGGGCGGCGGCGCGCTGATCGATTCGCCTGGCTTCCAGGAATTCGGCCTCTACCATCTGACGGAAGGCCGTCTCGAGCGCGCGTTTCCGGAGTTCCGGCCGTTGCTCGCGGACTGCCGTTTCTATAATTGTCATCATCTGCACGAGCCCGGCTGCGCGATCCTCGAAGCGGTCGCCGACGGCCGCATCGCGCCATCGCGGCACGCGCTGTATGCGCAGCTCGTGCACGAGGCGAGTCAGATCGTCCGCTGATCGCGCGACAGGCGCGCGGCGGCCGATGCCGTTCGGGCCGGCCTTCATCGACAGGAGCCGCCATGCGTTTCAAGGCACCCGATCTTGCGACGGCACAGCATTGGGCCAACGTGCTTCAGGTGGCCGGCATCGGTTGCGAGCTGCATAACTGCTACGCGACCGGCGCACTCGGCGGCCTGCCCGCCGACGCGTGCACGCCCGAGCTGTGGCTCGACGACGAACGCGACGACGCGCTCGCTCGCCGGCTGCTCGATGCCGCGTCGCACGGCCCGTCGGCCGGCGCCGCGCCGTGGCGCTGCCGACAGTGCGGCGAAGCGCTCGAGGCCCAGTTCACGGCGTGCTGGCAATGCGGCGCCGTGCGCGATCCGCTCGACGACTGACCCACAGCAAAAAGGCCGGCATCAAGCCGGCCTTTGCCTTTCATCGAGCGCTGCGCGGCCCCGTCACGACACCCACACGGCGAGCGTCAGCATCAGCAGCAGGATCATCCACAGGATCACCGCGCGCCAGACGAGGCCGACCGCCGACTGCAGCGTACGCGGCGTGCAATCATCACCGACCGTCAGCGGACCGCTGTCGCCGACCGCCAGCGCATCGAGGCTCGACGGTTCCGCGAGCGGCCCCGCGAGACGCGCGCCGAGCGCCCCGCTGCCGGCTGCCAGCAGCACCCCGTCGTTCGGGTCGGGCCACTGGCGCGTGTGGTTGCGCCACGCGTAGATCGCATCCTCGAAATTGCCGACGATCGCGAAGCCGAGTGCGGTCAGTCGCGCGGGGATCCAGTCGATCACGAAGAACGCGCGCTGCGCGAACGTCGAGAAGGCGGCCGTGCGCTCGTCGCCCGGCGTCGACCAGCTGCGCGCGAGGTATTCGGAAATCCGGTACAGCACGGCGCCGGCCGGCCCGATCGGCAGCACATACCAGAAGAACACGCCGAACACGTGGCGATGCGATGCGACAACCGCGTGAATCAGCGTATGGCGGACGATTTCGCCGACCGGCATGTCGACCGTGTCGATGCCCGTCCACTCGCGCAGGATTTCGCGCGCGCGCGGCACGTCGTCGTTGTTGAGCGCGAGATGGATGTCGGTGAAGTAATGGCTGAACTGGCGGAAGCCAAGCGTGAAATACACGACGACCACGTTCCACAGGAACGCGAGCACGAAGCTCACCTTGTACAGCAGGAAATAGATCAGTGCGACGACCAGCACCCACGGCAGCACGACCGCGAGCCACGCGAGGATGCCGTGCTTCTGCTTGCCGGCGTCGAGGCCATGCGCGACGGTTTCCGCATGAAACTGGAACAGCGCGAACACCGGATTGTTCGGCGACAACGCGCGGACCTGTTCGATGATGAGGGCAAGGAGAACCGAAAAGAAAGTCATGCGTGGCGCCGTCTTCGGAGTTATGTCATTTTTTGCATAACGATAGCACAGCGTAAGCCAAGCATGGCTGCCGGCGCGGTCGCCCGGCGGCAGGCCGCGCGCGTGAGCCGGTGTGCGCGCCTATGCAGCGGCCAAGAAGCGGTACAGATTGCGAAACATGGCGGCAGTTGCGCCCCAGATGAAGTAATGCCCGCCTGGTCTGCCGTTCGGATAGGGCATCGCAAAAAAACGACGCTCGCCGCCTTCCCAGCGGAACACGCGGACTTGATGGTTCGCGGGATTCATCACGAACGCGAGCGGTACCTCGAAGATCTCGGCGACTTCGAACGTGTCGGCCTGCACGGTGAACGGCGGATGCACGAGGCCGACCACCGGCGCCACGCAGAAGCCGGTGCCGGTCAGGTAATCGGGTAGCGCGCCGAGAATCTCGACGCGTTCGGCGTCCAGCCCGATCTCTTCCTTCGCCTCGCGCAACGCAGTGGCGGTCGCGTCGCGATCGAACGGTTCGCGACGGCCGCCGGGAAAGCTGATCTGCCCGGCATGGTCGTTCAGGTGGTCGGCGCGCTGGGTCAACAGCACGGTGAGGCCCGACTCGCGGGCAACGAGCGGCACGAGGACAGCCGCGCTGCGCGGATCGACGCCTTCCTGCAGCCTCGCCTCTCCGGGCTCGACGTTCCAGTCGAGCGTGCGCGCGAAACGGTCGCGCAAGCCGGACGGCGTCATCAGGTGCGGATCGATGGCGGGCAGGCCGGCGCCGGTGCCTTCGACCGGCAATACTTCGGGATCGATGATGGGGCGGCGGTTCAATGGGGCTCTCTGGTTCGTGTCGTATCGAGCATATTGTCGCGCCAGAATGAAAAAAGCACCCGGGTGGGTGCTTTTTCCTTACAGCTCTTACTCTTGGGAAGCTGCTGCGGTGCGATCCTTCGACACCAGCTTTTCCTTGATACGAGCCGACTTGCCCGAACGCTCGCGCAGGTAGTACAGCTTCGCGCGACGCACATCGCCGCGGCGCTTCACGACGATGCTTGCCAGCAGCGGCGAGTACGTCTGGAACGTACGCTCGACGCCTTCGCCCGACGAGATCTTGCGAACGATGAAGTTCGAGTTCAGGCCACGGTTGCGAATCGCGATCACGACGCCTTCGTAAGCCTGAACGCGCTTGCGGTTACCTTCAACCACGTTCACGTTCACGATCACCGTGTCGCCCGGGGCGAATTCGGGGATCGTCTTGCCGGCGAGCGCGCGCTCGATTTCTTCCTGCTCAAGTTTTGCGATGAGGTTCATCACTGACTCCTATTGCCATCGTGTCGGCGTTTGCACCTGCCTGCTCCCAGGCCGGCCCCGATAGAGGATGGATTCACATCAGGCACCGCGCACGCATGCACGGCACCGCCAATTCCCGCCCGCGACGCCGCCTCAGGAGGCGTCCTTCGCTTCGCGTGCGAGGTTCGCAAGCCATGCCTCGTCGGCACGGCTCAACAACTTTTCGCGGCGCGCCCGGACGATCAGGTCCGGCCGCTTCCGCAACGTATTCCGCAATGCTTCCTGACGCCGCCACCGCTCGATCTCGGCATGATGCCCGCCGAGCAGCACGTCCGGCACGCGCACGCCGTCATATTCCTCGGGGCGCGTGTAATGCGGACAATCGAGCAGGCCGTCGACGAAACTGTCCTGCACGGCCGACTGCGAATCGTTCAGCACACCGGGCAGCAACCGCACGACCGCATCCATCATCGCCATCGCCGGCAGTTCCCCGCCCGACAGTACGAAATCGCCGAGGCTGATTTCCTCGTCGACGCAACGGTCGAGCAGGCGCTGATCGATCGCTTCGTAGCGGCCGCACAGCACGACGACACCCGGCTCCTGCGCCATCCGCACCGCTCGCTCGTGCGTGAGCGGCGCGCCCTGCGGCGACATCATCACGACGCGCGTGCTCGCGATGCCCTGCTCCGCCTGCGCCGCTTTCGCGGCGCCGATCGCGGCTTCGAGCGGCCTGGCCAGCATCACCATGCCCGGACCGCCGCCGTACGGACGATCGTCGACCGTGCGGTAGTTGTCCGTCGTGAAATCACGCGGGTTCCAGGTGCGCAGCCCGAAGCGCCCCTGCTTGACGGCCCGGCTGGTGATTCCCCAGTCGGTCAGTGCACGGAACATCTCGGGAAAGAGCGTGACGACGTCGAACTGCACCGCGCTCTCGGTAACCTGGTTCATTTCAGTAATCGGCTTCCCAGTCGACGACGATGCGACGCGCCGCCTGATCCACCGTTTTGACGTATACGCCGACAAACGGAATCAACCGTTCGTCGGTGGTCGGCTGACCGTCTTTGCCGGTCGCGGGATACTCGACACGCATGATCGCATGCACGCCGTTGTCGATCATCCCGCTCACTTTCCCGAGCGCCACCGATTGCTCGTTGACGACATCGAGGCCGATCAGGTCGACCCAATAGAATTCGTCCGCGGCCAATGCCGGGAAATCTTCCCGGCGCACGAACACGCGAAAGCCGCGCATAGCCAGCGCGGCATCGCGGTCACTGACGCCCGCAGGTTGCGCAACGACCGTGTCGCTGTGCGTCTTCGACTGCATGATGCGGACGGAGAGCCGCTCCGCACCGCGTTCCAGCCACCAGCGGCGCGCGTTGAGCAACGCGTCGCCGCCGCGACCGGCATCGGCATGCGCCGCCACCTTGACCCATCCCTTCAGGCCGTAGGCGTCGACCACCGCCCCGACCTCGACGGCATCGTCGGGCCAGGCTTGCATCGCTTCGAGACTACCCTGTTCGGCAGCCTGACCGGCGTTCGCGACAACGTCGCGCTCGACCGGCTTGCGGACGAATGCGCCGAATGACGCACGCCCGCGCCTTGCATTACCGGAATCGTGACCCGCCATCAATGCACCTCACAGCCGGCACGACCGGCACACCGTGCCATGTTAGGCAGCCGGTTGCGCCTTTTGCGCTTCCTTCACGAGACGCTGGACGGTCGGCGACAGTTGCGCGCCAACACCTTGCCAGTACGTCAGGCGGTCCTGAGCGATACGCAGCGACTCGCCCTTCGTGGCGACCGGGTTGTAGAAACCGACGCGCTCGATGAAGCGGCCGTCACGACGGTTGCGCGAATCGGTAGCAACGATGTTGTAGAACGGGCGCTTCTTCGAGCCGCCACGAGCCAGACGGATGATAACCATATGATGTCCTTCGGAAAACCGGGTTCGAAACTACTGAAACACGCAATTATAGCCGGAAACCAGAGGCACAACAAACACTTACGCGCAAAAAATCCACGGACGGCCCGTCCGCCGGGCATACAATCGTCGTGTCCAGGACGCTCCCGACCGTCATGCCGCTCCTTCGCGCCGCCTCGACGCGCCGCGCGCAGCACCGTTTCATCGCGCTGCCTGCCGGCCTTGCCTGCCTCGCGTCCGCAACGGCGTTCGCCGCGCCGTTGCCGGTCGATGAACTGGTCGTGCCGCCCGGCTTCCACGTGGAAGTGCTGACCGACGCGGTACCGACCGCACGCGAAATGGCGTGGTCGCCGCGCGGCATCCTGTATGTCGGCACGCGGGAAGGCCGCGTGCATGCGTTCGAGATGCACGAGGGCCGGATCAGCGCGCGCCACGTGATCGCGTCCGGACTCGACATGCCTGTCGGCGTAGCCTACCGCGAGGGTGCGCTCTATATATCAGCCGTGTCGCGCATCCTGCGCCTCGATCGCATCGACGACCGGCTCGCCAAGCCACCGCCCCCTGCCGTCGTGACCGACGCGCTGCCGACCGACCACCATCACGGCTGGAAATTCATCGCGTTCGGCCCCGACGGCAAGCTTTACGTGCCGACCGGTGCACCGTGCAACGTCTGTCTCGCCGATCGCGGCCGCTACGCGATCATTGCGCGCATGAAGGCAGACGGCAGCGGAAGCGAGATCGTCGCACGCGGCGTACGCAATACGGTCGGCTTCGCATGGCACCCCGATTCGGGCGAGCTGTGGTTTACCGACAACGGGCGCGACATGATGGGCGACGACGTGCCCGACGACAAGCTCAACCGCGCGCCGCGCGCCGGCCTCGACTTCGGCTTTCCGTACTGCCATGGCGGCGATACGCCCGACCCCGAATTCGGCAGCGCCGACGTATGCCGCCGTTATGTGCCGCCCGTATTGAAACTCGGCGCACACGTCGCGGCGCTCGGCATGCGCTTCTATACCGGGCCGATGTTTCCGGCGTCGTATCGCAATAACGTGTTCATCGCCGAACACGGTTCGTGGAACCGCAGCACGAAGGTCGGCTACCGCGTGATGCGCGTCGTCGTATCGGCGGACGGCAGCCAGGCGCGCCAAACCCCGTTCGTCCAGGGCTGGCTGCGACCCGACGGCACGGTGTGGGGACGCCCGGCCGACGTGCTGCCGCTGCCGGACGGTTCGCTGCTCGTGAGCGACGATTACGCAGGCGCAATCTACCGCGTGACCTATGCGGCACCTTGACGCAGGCCGGGGGTGACCGGGCCCGACCGGGCATCGTAGAATGCGTGCCGGGCCGCGCGCCCGCGCCGGCCCGCCGGCCGCCCATGCCAACGACAATACGCCGCCATCCATGTCCAGCAGCACCGCACCGTCCCGCCGCTTCCGTTCCAAGACGCTCACCGCCGCCCTCGCATTCCTGTTCGGATCGCTCGGCGCGCACCGCTTCTATCTGTACGGCTTTCGCGACGTGTACGGCTGGGCACACCTGCTCGCGACGATCGTCGGCATCCCGGGCTTCCTCCTGCTCGCGGCGACCCAGCGCAGCGCCGGCCTCGGCTGGTGGCTCGCGGTACCTGGCGCGATCTCTCTGCTGGCGGCGTTCCTCGCCGCACTCGTCTACGGGCTGCGCCCCGACGAAAAGTGGGACGCGCAATTCAACGCGGAGACCGGCAAGCACAGCCGGTCGGGCTGGACCGTGATCTTTGTCGTGATCTTCTCGCTGCTGATCGGTGCGTTCCTGCTGATGACCGCGCTCGCGCTGTCGTTCCAGACGTATTTCGAATCGCAGGTCGAAGCAGCGAAGCAGATTTCGCAGTAAGCGTAACGAGCGCGACACACCGGCGCCGACGAGCACCGATATTGCGCGCCAGTCAGAACAGGTTCAACTGCATGTCGTCGCGCGACTTCGCGCCGGCAGCGCGCACTGCCATGCGCGGCGCAGGCACTGCGGCGGCCGGCGCGCCGCGAAACTGCGACAGATCGAGGATGCCGTTCGTGCGCTCGTTCAGCCCGAGCCGCTTGACGGCCTGGCGGAAACGCTGCCGCAACAGGTCGGCCCAGATCCCCTCGCCCTTCATCCGTTTCGAGAAATCCGAGTCGTAGTCTTTCCCGCCGCGCATGTCGCGCACGCGATTCATCACGCGCTCCGCACGATCGGGAAAATGCGCGGCGAGCCAGCTCTTGAACAGCGGCGCGACCTCCCACGGCAACCGCAGGATGATGTAGCTCGCATGCGTCGCGCCCGCTTCCGCGCACGCTTCGAGCACGCGCTCCATGTCGGGCTCGGTGACGAACGGGATCACCGGCGCAATGCTCACGCCGACCGGCACGCCCGCATCGCGCAGCGCGCGGATCGTGCGCAACCGGCGCGCCGGCGTCGCCGCCCGCGGCTCAAGCGTGCGCGAGAGATCGGCATCGAGCGTCGTGATCGTGACTGCCGCCATCACCTGCCCGCGCTCCGCCATCGGTGCAAGCAGGTCGAGATCGCGCTCGATCAGCGACGACTTCGTGATCGCGGCGAACGGCAACCCGCGATCGTGCATCACCTGGATCACGCTGCGCGTGATGCGCAGGTCGCGCTCGACCGGCTGATAGGCGTCGGTATTGACGCCGAGCGCGATCGGCTCAGGCACGTAGCGCTTGCGCGAAATCTCGCGCTCGAGCAGTTCGGCCGCATTGACCTTCGCGTAGATGCGGCTTTCGAAATCGAGCCCCGGCGACAGGCCGAGATAGCTGTGCGTCGGCCGTGCGAAGCAGTAGATGCAGCCGTGCTCGCAACCGCGATACGGATTGAGCGATACGCTGAACGGAATATCGGGCGACTGGTTGTGCGTCAGGATGCTCTTCGCACGCTCCTCGAACACCTGCGTGCGCAGCGGCGCGGCGAAGTCGGCATCGTCCGACTCGTGCGTCCAGCCGTCGTCGACCGCTTCGCGCTGCGCGAGCTCGTACCGCCCCTGCAGGTTGTCGACCGCACCGCGCCCCTTGAGGGGCACGGGCGGCGCTACCGGAAATTCGTTGTCGGATCGATCGTCCATGTGCCCACCCATTCGCCTGCGCCCAATACTGTACATTTATACAGTATTGGGCGCAGCATGCCAAGGGCGGGATAAGGGGCCCGGTAACGGGCCGCCGGCGCGTCACTCGCCGACCGCGATCGTCAGCGTTTCCTTGATTTCCTCCATCACGACATAGCTCTTCGACTGCACGGCGCCGGGCAACTGCAGCAGGATGTCGCCGAGCAGCTTCCGGTAGTCGGCCATCTCGCCGATCCGCGCCTTGATCAGATAGTCGAAATCGCCGGATACGAGGTGGCATTCGAGCACCTCGTCGATCTTCATCACTTCCCGACGGAATTGCTCGAACATGTTGCCGCCCTTGTGGCCGAGCGTGATCTCGACGAACACCAGCAGCGCGGCACCCAACTGGCCCGGGTCGACCCGCGCGTGATAGCCGGTGATCACGCCGTCCCGCTCCATGCGCCGCACGCGCTCGATGCACGGCGTGACAGTCAGGCCGACCTGTTCCGCGAGGTCTTTCATCGCCATCCGGCCGTCGTCCTGGAGCAGTTTGAGGATGCGCCGGTCGAGCTTGTCGAGCGAGCGTACGGGCTGACGTTGCGTTCTCATTTGTTTATGCTGAAAACCTGAAAAATACGATAACAAAACCTGCACATTCGACAATACCATAGCTCGAAAAACTAGATCAGCTAGAGGTTACACGGAACCGCGGGTGCGTCCGGCCTCGATCTGGTCCCTTCCATCTGGAGCAGCTATGCGAGTCGTCATTCTGGGCAGCGGTGTGGTGGGCGTGGCAAGCGCGTATTACCTCGCGCGCGCCGGTCATGAAGTCACTGTGATCGACCGGGAAGCCGGCCCTGCGCTCGAGACGAGCTTCGCGAACGCGGGCCAGATCTCCCCCGGCTATGCCGCGCCGTGGGCCGCGCCCGGCGTGCCGCTGAAGGCCGTCAAATGGATGTTCGAAAAGCATGCGCCGCTCGCGATCCGTCTCGACGGCACGCGCTTCCAGCTCCAGTGGATGTGGCAGATGCTGCGCAACTGCACGACCGAGCGCTATGCAGTCAACAAGGGCCGCATGGTCCGCCTCGCCGAATACAGCCGCGACTGCCTGCAGGCGCTGCGCGCCGACACCGGCATCCAGTACGAAGGGCGCACGGGCGGCACGCTGCAGCTGTTCCGCACGCAGCAGCAACTCGACGGCGCGGCGAAGGACATCGCCGTGCTGCAGGAAGCGAACGTGCCGTTCGAACTGCTGTCGCCGGCCGACCTGAAGAATGCCGAACCGGCTCTCGCCGCGGTGTCGCACAAGCTGACGGGCGGCCTGCGCCTGCCGGGCGACGAAACGGGCGATTGCCAGCTGTTCACGACGCGCCTCGCGGCGCTCGCCGAATCGCTCGGCGTCAAGTTCCGCAACAACACGCCGATCGACGCGCTCGCGATTGCCGGCGGCAAGATCGCCGGCGTGCAATGCGGCAGCGAGACGGTGCGCGCGGACGCGTACGTCGTCGCGCTCGGCTCGTACTCGACCAGCTTCATCTCGAACCTGATGAAGATCCCGGTCTATCCGCTGAAGGGCTATTCGATCACCGCGCCGATCGTCAACGAAGCGGCCGCGCCCGTGTCGACCGTGCTCGACGAGACCTACAAGATCGCGATCACGCGTTTCGACCAGCGCATCCGCGTCGGCGGCATGGCGGAAATCGTCGGCTTCGACAAGAACCTGCGCGCCGCGCGCCGCGAAACGCTCGAGATGTGCGTGAACGACCTGTTCCCGGGCGGCGGCGATACGTCGAAGGCGACGTTCTGGACGGGCCTGCGCCCGATGACGCCGGACGGCACGCCGATCGTCGGCCGCACGCCGGTGTCGAACCTGTTCCTGAACACCGGCCACGGCACGCTCGGCTGGACGATGTCGTGCGGTTCGGGCCAACTGCTCGCAGACCTGATCTCGGGCAAGAAGCCCGCGATCCAGGCCGACGACCTGTCGGTGCACCGTTACCTGAAGGAAGTGGCCGGCCAGACGCGCCCGGCATACGCATAAGCCGCGGTGGCCCGCAGCAATGCGGGTCGGCCGGCATCGAAAAAAAGGGGCGCTCGTAGCGCCCCTTTCTCCGTGTACTTACCGCTGAAGCGTCACGTCGCGTCAGCCGAGCTCGGCCACGAGTTCCGGCACGAGCGTGAACAGATCGCCGACGAGGCCGTAGTCGGCCACGCTGAAGATCGGCGCTTCCGGATCCTTGTTGATCGCGACGATCACCTTCGAATCCTTCATGCCTGCCAGATGCTGGATCGCACCCGAGATGCCCACCGCGATGTACAGCTGCGGCGCGACGATCTTGCCGGTCTGGCCGACCTGGTAGTCGTTCGGCACGTAGCCGGCGTCGACTGCCGCGCGCGATGCGCCGAGTGCGGCCGACAGCTTGTCCGCCAGCGGCTCGAGCACCTTCGTGTAGTTTTCACCGCTGCCCAGACCGCGGCCGCCCGACACGATGATGCTGGCCGACGTCAGTTCCGGACGGTCCAGCTTCGTCACCTCACGGCTCACGAACTGCGACTTGCCTGCGTCGGCTGCCGCTTCGATCTTCTCGACCGAAGCGCTGCCGCCTTCGGCCGCCACCGGATCGAAACCCGTCGCACGCACCGTGATGACCTTGATCGGGTCGCTCGACTGCACCGTCGCGATTGCGTTGCCTGCGTAGATCGGGCGCTCGAACGTATCGGCCGAATCGACCGCCGTGATGTCCGAAATCTGCGCGACGTCCAGCTTCGCGGCGATGCGCGGCGCGATGTTCTTGCCGTAGGCGGTCGCCGGCGCGAGGATGTGCGAGTAGTCCTTCGCGATGTTCAGCGCGGTCGCTTCGACGTTTTCCGCGAGGCCTGCTTCGAGCTGCGGCGCGTCGGCCAGCAGCACCTTCGAAACACCTGCGATCTTCGCTGCTGCGTCTGCCGCCGCTTGCGCGTTGTGGCCCGCAACCAGCACGTGAATGTCACCGCCGATCTTCGCCGCCGCTGCCACCGTGTTCAGCGTCGCGGCCTTGATCGACGCGTTGTCGTGTTCTGCAATCACCAGAATCGTCATTTCCTTGCGCTCCCTCTTACAGCACCTTGGCTTCGGTCTTCAGCTTCTCGACCAGCGTCTTCACGTCCGGCACCTTCACGCCGGCCGCGCGCTTCGGCGGCTCGACCACCTTCAGCGTCTTCAGACGCGGCGCGACGTCCACGCCCAGGTCTTCCGGCTTCACGATTTCCAGCGGCTTCTTCTTCGCCTTCATGATGTTCGGCAGCGTCACGTAGCGCGGCTCGTTCAGGCGCAGGTCCGTGGTCACGACCGCCGGCAGCGTCAGCGACAGCGTTTCCGCGCCGCCGTCGACTTCGCGCGCAACCGTGGCCTTGCCGTCGGCGACCGTCACCTTCGACGCGAACGTCGCTTGCGGCAGGCCTGCCAGCGCGGCCAGCATCTGGCCCGTCTGGTTCGAATCGTCGTCGATCGCCTGCTTGCCGAGGATCACCAGTTGCGGCTGTTCCTTGTCGACCAGCGCCTTCAGGATCTTCGCGACGGCCAGCGGCTCGACGCTGTCGTTCGACTCGACGAGGATCGCGCGATCCGCACCGATCGCCAGCGCCGTGCGCAGCGTTTCCTGCGCCTGCGTAACGCCCACCGAAACGGCGATCACTTCGGTCGCGACGCCCGCTTCCTTCAGGCGCACCGCTTCTTCAACGGCGATTTCGTCGAAAGGGTTCATCGACATCTTCACGTTCGCAATGTCGACGCCCGTGTTGTCCGACTTCACGCGGACCTTCACGTTGTAATCGACCACTCTTTTCACTGGCACCAGGATTTTCATGCACACGCTCCAAAGTTACGAATACGACCAGAGGCCATTCTATAGCGAGGCCTCATGACTGCGCGGCCAAGCGGACCCATCCATCGTGGCTGTCGAGGATACCGCTTCTTGGCGACGCGCCAATGATAGCGAACGGTCGTTCTATTTTAAAAGAGAAAAAACCCGGACGCAAAGCCCGGGTTTTCGATCATCAACTCTAATCCCGCCGGGCGCCCCGCACTCTGCCCGTTACCAGGCGGCAATGACCGCGCCGCCGAACTTGCCTTCGATGAACTGCTTCACGTCGGCCGAATGATAGGCCGCAATCAGTTTCGCGACCCACGGCTTGTTCCTGTCCGCGTCGCGAATCGCGAGGATGTTCGCGTACGGGCCGTTCGGCCCTTCGATCGCGATCGCGTCCTGTTTCGGTTTCAACCCCGCTTCCATCGCGTAGTTGGTATTGATCGCGGCCGCGTCGACGTCGCCGAGCGAGCGCGGAATCTGTGCCGCATCGAGTTCGACGATCTTCAGCTTGCGCGGATTGTCGACGATATCGAGCGGCGTCGCCTTCAGCCCCGCATCCGCGCGCAGTTTCAGGAGGCCCTGCTTTTGCAGCAACAGCAGCGCACGGCCGCCGTTGGTCGGATCGTTCGGGACCGCGATGCGCGCGCCGGGCTTCAGTTCGGTCAGCGACTTCACGCGCTTCGAATAGATGCCCATCGGGAACGTGACGGTATCCGCGACCTTGATCAGCTTGTAGCCGCGATCCTTCACCTGCGCCTGCAGATACGGATCGTGCTGGTAGCTGTTCGCGTCGAGGTCGCCCGACGCGAGCGCCGCGTTCGGCTGCACGTAATCGGAGAATTCGACGATGCGGATCTCGAGGCCGCTCTTCGCCGCGACCTTCTTCACCGCTTCCATGATCTGCGCGTGCGGCCCGCCCGTCACGCCCACCTTGATGGTTTCGGCCTGCGCGTGCGCACCCGCGAACAGCGCGGCTGCGCCGAGTGCCGCCGCGAATTTCAGCATGAAGCGTCGTTGCATCGTCTCCCCCCTATTGGATGGTCAATTTCGTCTTATTTGTGGCTCAGCCGGCGGACGAGCCAGTCGCCGAACGACTGCACGATCTGCACGAACACGATCAGGATCGCGACGACCGTCCACATCACTTCCGGCAGATAGCGCTGGTAGCCGTAGCGAATCCCGAGATCGCCGAGCCCGCCGCCGCCGATCGCGCCCGCCATCGCCGAATAGCCGACCAGCGACACGAACGTGATCGTCAGGCCCGCCACGACGCCCGGCAGCGATTCGGGCAACAGCACCTTGAATACAATCTGCGATGTGGTCGCGCCCATCGATTGCGCGGCTTCGATCAGCCCGCGGTCGACTTCGCGCAGCGCCGTCTCGACGAGACGCGCGATGAACGGCGCGGCCGCCAGCGTCAGCGGCACGACCGCCGCGGCCGTGCCGATCGACGAACCCGTGACGAGCCTCGTAAACGGAATCACCGCGACCAGCAGGATGATGAACGGCGTCGAGCGGACCGCGTTCACGATGCCGCCGAGCACGCGATTCACGGCGAGGTTCTGCAGCACGCCCTGGCGATCGGTCAGGTAGAGCAGCACGCCGAGCGGCAGACCGACGAGCGCGCCGACCGCTCCGGAGATGCCGACCATGATCAGCGTCTCCCAGAACGACTGCACGAACATATCGAACATCTCACTCAACATACGAAAGCTCCTCTACCACCACACCTTGCTCGCGCAGGAACGCGAGCGCCTGCCCGACCTTGCCCGGCTCGCCGCCCGCGAGCACCGCGAGCGAACCGAATGCCTGCCCCTGGATCTCGTCGATCTGGCCGTGCAGGATGTTGAAATCGAGTTCGTAACGGCGAATCGTCTCCGACAGGATCGGCTGGTCGACACCCGAGCCCGTGAACGCGAGCCGCAGCAGATGCCCGCTGCCCGTCTTCAGCCGCTCGGCCACGCGCACCTTCAGCGCGGGCGGCAGTTCCTGCGCGATCACGTCGCCGATCAGCGCGCGCGTCACTTCGTGATGCGGCTGCAGGAACACGTCGATCACGCGGCCTTCCTCGACCACCCGCCCCGCGTCGAGCACCGCGACGCGATCGCACACCTGCTTGATCACTTCCATCTGGTGCGTGATCAACACGATCGTCAGGCCGAGCTCGCGGTTGATGCGCTTCAGCAGGTCGAGAATCGAACGCGTGGTCTCGGGATCGAGCGCGGACGTCGCTTCGTCCGACAACAGCACCTTCGGCTGGCTCGCGAGCGCGCGTGCAATGCCGACGCGCTGCTTCTGTCCGCCGCTGATCTGCGCCGGGTAACGATCCTTCTGTGCGGACAGCCCGACGAGGTCGAGCAGCGGCAGCACGGCGGCCTCGATGTCGGCACGGCTTGCGCCGGCCAACTCCAGCGGCAGCGCGACGTTGTCGAACACCGTGCGCGACGACAGCAGGTTGAAGTGCTGGAAGATCATGCCGATCTCGCGGCGCGCCTCGCGCAGCGCGCCAGCCGGCAGCAGCGTGAGATCGCGCCCGCTGACGACGACATTGCCTTCGGTTGGCCGCGTGAGCAGGTTGATGGTGCGCACGAGCGTGCTCTTGCCGGCGCCGCTTCGGCCGATGATGCCGAACACCTCGCCCTGCGGAATCGTCAGGTTGACGTTGTGCAGCGCCTCGACCCAGCCGCTCGGCCCGGGGAAACGCTGCGAAAGATTGCGTAATTCGATCATGTAAACAAAACGGCGGCCGGCTGGCGAGCAGGCCCGCCAGTCGGCCACCGATGCATCTGGAATAGCCGGCGATTTTACCGCAAACCCCTCATTCCCCTTAATAATCGATTTCGATCTTTTCATAACCTCACGAAATTAGAGGGGCACCGCTGGCCCGCCGCGGGAGTGTCGCGACTATGATCCGGAACACGCATGCCAACGCACAGGGGACCCGCCAGATGACCGCCACCACCACGCCGGCCGCCGCACCTGCCACCGCCGGATCGGCGCCTGCGTCGCCGCCGGCGCCGAAAATGGGCCGGCTGCGCACCGCGGACGGGCTCGAACTGGCGTCGTACCGCTGGCCGGCCGGCAGCGGCACCGCGCCGCCGCGCGCGACGATCGCGCTCGTGCACGGCCTCGCCGAACACGCGGGCCGTTATGCCGCGCTCGCCGGCCGGCTGAACGCGGCCGGCATCGACGTGCTCGCGATCGATCTGCGCGGGCACGGCCAGTCGCCCGGCAAGCGAGCCTGGGTCGAGCGTTTTGACGATTACCTTGACGATGCGGATGCACTGGTCGCCGAAGCAGCGCGCGGCAATGCGCCGCTGTTCCTGATGGGACACAGCATGGGTGGCGCGGTCGCCGCGCTGTACGCGATAGAACGCGCGCCGGCCAGCGGCCATGCGCTGACGGGCCTCGTGCTGTCGAGCCCGGCGCTCGCACCGGGGCGCGACGTGCCGCGCTGGATGCTCGCGGTAAGCCGCGTCATCAGCCGCGCGTGGCCGACCTTTCCCGCGATCCGGATCGACGCGGCGCTGCTGTCGCGCGATCCGGCCATCGTCGCGGCCAATCGCGCCGATCCGCTCGTGCATCACGGCGCGGTGCCCGCGCGCACCGGCGCGGAGATTCTCGACGCGATGGCGCGTATCGAACGCGACCGCGGCGCGCTGCGCGTCCCGGTGCTCGTCTATCACGGCACCGAGGACAAGCTGACCGAACCCGACGGCAGCCGTGCGTTCGGCGCGCGAGTCGGCTCGCCCGATCGCACGCTGACGCTATACGATGGCGGTTTCCACGAAACGATGAACGATCTTGAACGCGATCGCGTGATCGACGCGCTGATCGCGTGGATTCACGCGCGCGTGCCGGCGCGCTGATCAAGCGCACATGCCGGCGGCGGCCCGCCGGTCAGATGCCGGCCAGCACGCGCAGGTGCGCGACGACACTGCGCCCGAGCGCGGACAGGTTGTAGCCGCCCTCGAGACAGCTCACGATGCGGCCCTGCGCATGACGACGCGCCACGTCGACGATCTGCGCGGTCAGCCATTCGAAGTCGGCCTCGACGAGGCCGAGGTTGCCGATGTCGTCCTCGCGATGCGCATCGAAGCCCGCCGACACGAACAGCATCTGCGGCTTGAACGCGTCGAGACGCGGCAGCCAGAACATGTCGACGGCTTCGCGGATCGCCATCCCGTTGCTGCGCGCGGGCATCGGCAGGTTGACCATGTTCGGCGCCTGGTGATCGGCGCCCGAGAACGGGTACAGAGGATGCTGGAAGAAACTGCACATCAGCACGCGCTCGTCGTTTGCAAACGCAGCCTCGGTGCCGTTGCCGTGGTGCACGTCGAAATCGATGATCGCCACACGCTCGATGCCGTGTACGTCGAGCGCATGCCGCGCGGCGATCGCAACGTTGTTGAAGAAACAAAAACCCATCGCGCGCGCGGGCTCCGCATGGTGGCCGGGCGGCCGGACGCTGCAGAACGCATTCGCGTAGCGGCCTTCGATCACCGCATCGGTCGCCGCGATCGCGGCACCGGCTGCGCGCAGCGCCGCGCGCCACGTGTCGCGGTTCATCAGCGTATCGGGATCGATCTCGACGTAGCCGTCGACCGGCGTCATGCTCCGGATGTAGTCGATGTGCGCCTGCGTATGCACTCGGCCCAGCGCCACCTCGCTCGCGAACGGCGCGGTTTCGTGCACGATCAGGTCGTCGATGCGGCTCGCAATCAGTTGATCCTGGATCGCCGACAATCGGGCCGGGCATTCCGGATGCCATTCCCCCATCTCGTGCAGCATGCAGTCGGGGTGCGTATAGAAAGCGGTTGCCATAAGCTGTCTTCCGCAGCGCGCGGTGCGCCGCAGGTCTCCATCAATGATGTCCATCGTCTGCCGCGAATTCGCCGCTAACTTACCACAACGGGGCCCCGTTTCGCCCCGGCGCGCCGGATGCGTCGGGTATACTGCGCCGAACCCAATCGCCCCGTCCGCCCGCTTCGACATGAATTCCAGCAAGCCTGCCGCCCTTCTCTCCGCGTTGCTCCGTGTTCGCGCTCCGCTCGTCGTCGCCGCCGTCGCCACAGCCCTCGGCGCCGCGCCTGCCGGCGCGCAGACGCAGCCTGCGAAGCCTGCCGGTACGCGCGTCGCACAGGCCCAGCCCCAGCAGCCGGCGCCGCAAGGCCAGACCTTCGAAGAGGAAATCGTTCCCCAGCGTTACGCGAGCAACGCGAAGGTCGACGCGTTCATCGACGAGATGGTGAGCCGCAACGGCTTCGACTCCGCGAGCCTGCATGCGCTGTTCTCGCGCATCAGCTATTCGGCGACGGCGGTCAAGCTCGTGAAACCCGCCGCGTCGCCGACGGTCAAGAACTGGCGCGTCTATCGCTCGCGCTTCATCGAGCCGATCCGCATCAATGCGGGCGTGAAGTTCTGGAAGGCCAACCAGGCGACGCTGCAGCGCGCATCCGAGGAATTCGGCGTGCCGCCCGAGGTGATCGTCGGCATCATCGGCGTCGAGACGATCTATGGCCGCTACATGGGCAATTTCCGCGTGCTCGACGCGTTGACGACGCTCACGTTCGACTATCCGGACACGCCGAATCGCGACAGCCGCCAGGCAACGTTCCGCAAGAACCTCGAGGATTTCCTGGTCTGGACCCGCGACAACCAGCTCGACCCGACCACCGTGCTCGGCTCGTATACAGGGGCAATCGGGATTCCGCAGTTTCTGCCGAGCAGCATCCGCGAATATGCGGTCGACTTCGACGGCACGGGCCACGTCGATCTGCGCAGCAGTCCTGTCGACGCGATCGGCAGCGTCGCGAACTACCTGAAGCAGCACGGCTGGGAAACCGACCGCCCGGTGGTCTGGCAGATCACGCCCGATTCGGGCAGCCTGGGGATCGCACAGGCCGCCGCCGACGGCCAGCCCGAACCGCACTGGGCACTGTCGCAACTGATGCGCGCGGGCATGACGCTGAACGAACCGGCGGTCAATATCACGACCGAAGCCGCCACGCCGGTGACCGTGGTCGACCTGCCGTCGCCGGGGCGCGCGACCGAATACATGCTCGGGCTGAAGAATTTCTACGTGCTGACGCGCTACAACCGCAGCTTCTTCTACGCACTTACCGTGTACCAGCTCGGCGAGGCCGTGAAGGCGCAGATGGAAGCGAGCGGCGCGCTGAAGCCGGCCAACGCGGATGAGCAAGCGCAGTAGGCAACGCACCCGCCCAAACAAAAAACGCCGCAACTGCGGCGTTTTTTTATCGCGTGCGGGACGGGTTCAGGCCGGGAACACGCCCGTGGACAGATAGCGGTCGCCGCGATCGCAAACGATGAACACGATCGTCGCGTTCTCGACCTGACGCGCGATGCGCATCGCGACTTCGCATGCGCCGCCCGACGAAATGCCCGCGAAGATGCCTTCGACAGCCGCCAGCCGGCGCGCCATCGTTTCGGAGGCGGCCTGACTCACGCTCTCGACGCGGTCGACGCGGCTGCGATCGAAGATCGTCGGCAGATAGGCTTCCGGCCACTTGCGGATGCCTGGAATGCGCGAACCTTCTTCCGGCTGCGCACCGACGATCTCGATCGCGGGATTCTGTTCCTTCAGATACTGCGACACGCCCATGATCGTGCCGGTCGTGCCCATCGCCGACACGAAGTGCGTCACCCGCCCGTCGGTGTCGCGCCAGATCTCCGGACCGGTCGCTTCGTAGTGCGCGACCGGGTTGTCGGGGTTGGCGAACTGATCGAGGATCACGCCCTTGCCCTCGCGTTGCATCTGGTCCGCCAGGTCACGCGCCAGCTCCATCCCGCCCTTCACCGGCGTGAGGATGATCTCGGCTCCATAGGCCGCCATGCTCTGGCGGCGCTCGACTGACAGGTCCTCCGGCATGATCAGCACCATCTTGTAGCCGCGAATCGCCGCTGCCATCGCGAGCGCGATGCCCGTGTTGCCGCTCGTCGCCTCGATCAGCGTATCTCCCGGCTTGATGCGCCCGCGCGCCTCGGCCTTGCTGATCATCGACAGCGCCGGGCGATCCTTCACGGAACCGGCCGGATTGTTGCCTTCGAGCTTCGCGAGCACCACGTTGTTGCGCGCGCGAATCTCGTCGTCCGGCAAGCGGACCAGTTGCACAAGCGGCGTATTGCCGATCGTGTCTTCGATAGTTTTGTAAGCCATGGGTATACCGTGAGTACGAGGCCGATCAATCGATCGATTGTAAACCAGCACCGCCGCTCGCGCCGGCAACCCCTTTGCGACGATGGAATACGCATGCCGCGCGATTCGCGATCGCCGAGCACGCAGCGCGCACGCAAAAAACCCGCGGCATGCCGCGGGAAGCCGTCGCAATGACGGCGACTGAAGGAGCTCTTTGTCGGTCGCGCGCGACGCGTTACTTCTGCGCAGTGCGGGCAGGTGCCGCGGCGGGCTTTGCCGCTGCCGCCTTGCCCGCGACCGGCGCGGCTGCAGTGCCCGAGCCGGCCGCGCCTGCGCCGGCCGCACCTATCGTCAGCCCTTCCTGCTGAAGTCGCTCGACGGTATGGCCGCCCATGCCTTTCACGCGTGACGCGAGATCGTCCGCACTCCTGAACGGACCGCGCGCGCCGCGTTCGTCCAGAATCGCCTTCGCCCGCGCCGGGCCGATGCCCTTGATGCCGACGAGCGCATCCTCGTTCGCGGTGTTGACGTCGACGGCCGCCCAGGCCGACGCGACTGCGCCGAGCATGACCGCTGCGGCAAACCATTTTCTGATCATGTGCTGGATCTCCGATGAAAACGGCCGGCGGCTGCCGACCGTGAGACCCAGTCTATCGATGCAACGCTTCTGTTTAAACCTGGCCGGACAGCCAACGAACGTAGCGGTCGACGCCTTCCTGCACGGTCAGGAACGGTGCGTCGTAGCCGGCCGCGCGCAGTTTCGTCTGGTCGGCCTGCGTGAAGCACTGGTACTTGCCGCGCAACGCATCGGGGAACGGCACGTATTCGATCAGCCCCTGCTCGACCTGCTGCGCGAGCGTCAGCGGCGGCAGGTTGTCAAGCGCACGCAGCGTATTCACGACCGTCGACGCGATATCGTTGAACGGCTGCGCACGGCCCGTGCCGAGGTTGAAGATGCCCGACTTCTCCGGGTGATCGAAGAAGAACAGGTTCACCTTCGCGACGTCCTCGACCGACACGAAATCGCGCGTCTGCTCGCCCGGTGCATAGCCGTTGTACTCGCCGAACAGCTTCACCTTGCCTTCCGCGCGGAACTGGTTGAAGTTGTGGAACGCAACCGACGCCATGCGGCCTTTGTGCGTTTCGCGCGCGCCGTACACGTTGAAATAGCGGAAGCCGGCGATCTGGCTCTTCGCGGTCGGCAGCACGCGACGGATCACCTGGTCGAACAGGAACTTCGAATAGCCGTACACGTTCAGCGGCGCCTCGACATCGCGCTCCTCGACGAAACGCGTCGAGCCGCCGTAGATCGCGGCCGACGACGCGTACAGGAACTGCGCGCCCTGTGCGAGGCACGTGTTGAGCACTGCGCGGCTGTAGCGGAAGTTGTTGTCCATCATGTAGCGGCCGTCGGTTTCCATCGTGTCCGAACAGGCGCCTTCGTGGAACACCGCGCGCACCTTGCCGAAATCGCCGCGCGCAAAGCGTTCGACGAATTCCGTCTTGTCGAGATAGTCGTCGATCTCGCAATCGACGAGATTGCGGAACTTGTCCGCGCGCGTCAGGTTGTCGACCGCGATGATGCGCGTCTCGCCGCGCTCGTTGAGCGCCTTGACGATGTTCGCGCCGATAAAACCGGCTGCGCCGGTGACGATGAGGGTCATGATCGTCCTGCCTGAAAAGTGCGAGCTACTCGTGCGGCGCGCTCGTCGCGCCGCCGAATGCGCTCAATGAAACAGTTCGTCGTAGTCCACCGTGGCCGTGCCGAGCTTGCCGACCACGATGCCTGCCGCGCGATTCGCGAGCACGACCGCGTCGACGAGCGGCACGCCTGCGCCGAGCATCGTCGCGACCGTCGCGATCACGGTATCGCCCGCGCCCGACACGTCGAACACCTCGCGCGCGAGCGCCGGTGCGTGCAGTTCGCCGGTGGCGGAAAAGAGCGTCATGCCCTCTTCCGAACGCGTGAGCAGCAGCGCGTCGATGCCGAGTTCCGCACGCAGATTCGCGACACGCGCGCGCAGGTCGTCTTCCGATTTCCACTGCCCGACCACTTCGCGCAACTCCGCGCGATTCGGCGTGATCAGCGACGCGCCGCGGTAGCGCGCCCAGTCGTCGCCCTTCGGGTCGACGAGGACGGCCTTGCCGGCCGCACGCGCTTTCTCGATCATCGTCGTGACGTGTGTCAGGCCGCCCTTCGCGTAATCCGACATCAGCACGACGTCGTGCTGCGGCAGCAGCGCGTCGAAGCGCGCGAGCCCTGCGAGCAGCACCTCGTGCGTCGGCATCGCCTCGAAGTCGACGCGCAGAAGTTGCTGCTGGCGTGCGAGCACGCGCAGCTTGATCGTGGTCGGCAGCGTCGGGTCGCGCTCGAGATACGGCGTCACGCCGCTGCTGCCGAGCAGCTCGACGATCCGCTCGCCGGGTTCGTCGCAACCGACGACGCACAGCAATCCGGCCTGGCCGCCGAGCGTCACGGCATTGCGCGCGACGTTGGCCGCACCGCCGAGCCGCTCTTCCTGACGCTGCACGTGCACGACCGGCACGGGCGCTTCCGGCGAAATTCGATCGACGTTGCCGAACCAGTAACGGTCGAGCATCACGTCGCCGACGACAAGCACACGCGAGCGCGCAAGCTGCGCGCGCGGCACCGGAACGACTTCGCGGAGAGTATTCATCGTGTGATCAGCCACGGGAAAACGACTGGGGATCGACATACGGCCGGCCGATCGCATAGTAGTCGATGCCCAGTTCGGCCATCGCGTCCGGCTCGTACAGGTTGCGCCCGTCGAAAATCACCGGCGCCTTCAGTTCGGCCTTCAGGCGCGTGAAATCGGGGCTCCGGAATTCCTTCCATTCGGTCACGATCACGAGCGCGTCCGCACCCGTCACGGCGACGTCCTGCGTATCGACGAGCTGCAGCCGCGCGAGCGCGTCCGCATCGTCGCCGAAATCCAGCGCGAACACGCGCCGCGCCTCGTCGACCGCGACCGGATCGTACGCGCGCACGATCGCGCCGCGCTCGAGCAGCGCGGCGATCAGGCGGCGGCTCGGCGCCTCGCGCATGTCGTCGGTGTTCGGCTTGAACGCCAGGCCCCAGACCGCGAACTCGCGGCCGGTCAGGTCGGCGCCGTAGCGCTGCTCGATCTTGCCGATCAGCACGTCCTTCTGCGCATGGTTGGCCGCCTCGACGGCTTCCAGGATGCGCAGCGGCTGGCCGTTCTCGCCCGCGGTGCGAATCAGCGCCTGGACGTCCTTCGGGAAGCACGAGCCGCCGTAGCCGACGCCCGCGTACAGGAAGTGATAGCCGATACGCGGATCGGAGCCGATCCCGCGGCGCACGGCCTCGATGTCGGCGCCGACCTTGTCGGCAAGATTCGACATTTCGTTCATGAACGAGATACGCGTCGCGAGCATCGCATTCGCCGCATATTTCGCGAATTCGGCCGAACGAACGTCCATGTAGATCGTCCGCTCGTGGTTGCGGTTGAACGGTGCGTAAAGCTTCTTCATCTTCTCGCGCGCGATCGTGCCCGTCTCGTCGCCGTCGACACCGATGATGATCCGGTCAGGGCGCATGAAGTCCTCGACCGCGGCGCCCTCCTTCAGGAATTCCGGGTTCGACACGACCGAGAAGCGATGCGCGACACTGCCCCCAAGCCCGCGCGCGGCAAGCGCCTCGTCGACCACGCCGCGCACGCGCTGCGCGGTGCCGACCGGCACCGTCGACTTGTCGACGATCACCTTGAAGCCCGTCATGTGGCGGCCGATGTTGCGCGCGGCTTCGAGCACGTATTGCAGGTCGGCCGAGCCGTCCTCGTCGGGTGGCGTACCGACCGCAATGAACTGGATCTCGCCGTGCGCGACGCTCGCCTCGAGGTCGGTCGAAAAGCGCAGGCGCCCCGCCGTGCGGTTGCGCGCGATGATGTCCAGCAGCCCCGGTTCATGAATCGGCATCCCGCCGTTATTCAGGATGTCGATCTTGCGCGAATCGACGTCGAGACAGAAGACGTCGTGACCGATCTCCGCGAGGCATGCGCCCGTGACGAGGCCGACATAGCCGGTGCCGATGATGGTGATTTTCATAGATGTTCCGGTACTTCCCGGTAATTGACTAACTTGGCCGCCGGGACGACCCCGGCGACAATCGCTGCGCGTTGGCTCCGCGTGCCGGGATCAGCTCGACATCGCAGGTTCGACGCGGCGCGGCGCATAGGTTTCCCAGCCGCTGCATCCGGGGCACTGCCAGTAGAAGAGCCGCGCCCGGAAACCGCAATTCTGGCACGTATACCGTGGCAGATTTTTCGTGCGCTGCTTGATCAGCGCACGCATCATTTCAAGTTCCTTACGACGCGGTTCGTCGGCCGCCGCGATCTGCGCATCGAGCAGGTGCAGCATCCCCGACAGGTTCGGCGACTTCTCCATCTGCGCGCGCGCGAGCGTGTGCGCCGCGTCCTGGCCGCGCAACCCCGCGATATGCTGATAGGCGATGTCGAGCAGGTCGTTCGACGGATAGCGGTCGACATACCCCATCAGCAGCTCCGCGCCGTCAACGTTCTTGCCGAGCGCGACATAGGCCTTCATCAGCTTGTCGGCGACGAGCGGCAGATACGCCGGGTTCTGCGCTTCGACTCGCTTCCAGTGCTCGATCGCAGCCGCGTGATTGCCCTCCGCCTCCGCGGCATCGCCGGACAGGATCGTCGCGCGAACGTTCTGCGGGTTCACGGTCAGCGCGAGCCGCAGTTGCTCTGCTGCCGCGGCCGCGCTCTTGCGCTGCAGCGCGTCCTGCGCGAGTTCGCAGTGAAACTGCGCGATTTCGGTGCCGAGCGGTTTGTCGCTCATCGACTCGATGCGCTTCGCGGTATCGATCGACTTGTTCCAGTCCTTCTCGATCTCGTAGATCGTCAGCAGCGCCCGCTGTGCGCCAAGCGCGTAGTCGCCGTCGGCGAGCTTGTGGAACGCCTCCTCGGCGCGATCGAGCAGGCCGGCCTTGAGGAAATCCTGGCCGAGCTCGTACAGCGCGTGGTCGCGCTCGTTGACCGGCAGGTCCGTACGGCTCAGCAGGTTCTGGTGCACGCGGATTGCACGGTCGGTTTCGCCGCGACGGCGGAACAGGTTGCCGAGCGCGAAGTGCAGCTCAACCGTCTCGGGGTCGAGCTTGGCGACCTCGATGAACGCGTCGATCGCCTTGTCGGGTTGTTCGTTCAACAGAAAATTCAGGCCGCGAAAATACGATCGCGGCAGGTTGGCACTCTCCGACAGGAGATTCTTCAGGTCATAGCGTGACGCCGCCCAACCGAGCGCGAACGCAACCGGAATCGCGAGCAACCACCAAAAATCCAGATCCATGCGAAATATCGAAGCAGAGACGAAAACCGCGCGATTATCGCGCGGCGTCCGTGTTAAATGACGGGCGGCATCGGCGGCTGGTCGATGACGGCAGGCGTTTCGCGCGCCGCGCGCAGATCGCGCTTCAGGCGCCCGTTCTCGAGACGCAGACGGAAGATCGAAGGCAGCACGGACAGCAGGCCGGCCAGCAGCCCCACGACGAAGAACGCGAGGCCGATCAGGATCAGCGGCGCTTGCCATGCATAGCCGGCAACAAAATTCAGCGTCGCGGTTTGCGTATTGGCCAGCGCGAGCACCAGCAGCAGCACGAACACCAATACCCGGATCAGCCAGACGATAAACTTCATGAAGCCCTCTCTTTGTTGAGGTTTGCCGCGGCGCGCGACTCCCCTTCGTCGCACCGAATCGACCCGTATTGTAAAGGAAGCGTTTCCGTGGCTGCGCAGATCCTGCGCGCCCCATTGCGCCATGATCGCCGGAAATGAAAAAAGCGCCCGCAAGGGGCGCTTTTTTCTTCAGCCTTCGCCGGACAGGTTCCGGGCAAACCGAACGACGCTCAACGCTCGTCGTCCGGATCGTCAGCCTTCAGCGGCTCACCGGCGCGGCCGTCGACGCGTTCACGCAATTCCTTGCCAGGCTTGAAGTGCGGCACGAACTTCTCGGGCACCTGCACTTTCTCCCCCGACTTCGGGTTGCGTCCGACACGCGCCGGGCGACGGTTGAGGCCGAAGCTGCCGAAACCCCGAATTTCGATGCGATGCCCTTTCGCCAGGGCTTCAGACATTGCATCGAGCATCGTTTTCACCGCGAAATCCGCATCCTTGAGGACAAGTTGCGGAAATCGCGATGCCAGCTGCGCGACCAACTCGGATTTGGTCATACTTCAGCAGACCTCGTGAGGCTTACTGGTTCTGGCCGTCGAGCTTCGCCTTCAGCAGCGCGCCGAGGTTGGTCGTACCGGTCGCAGCAGCGCTGGAGTCCGATTGCAGGCCGCGGATCGCTTCCTGTTGTTCGGCCGAATCCTTCGCCTTGATCGACAGGTTGATGCCGCGCGACTTGCGATCGATGTTGATCACCATCGCGTTGACCTTGTCGCCTTCCTTCAGCACGTTGCGTGCGTCTTCGACGCGATCCTGCGAAATTTCCGATGCGCGCAGGTAGCCTTCGATGTCGCCCGTCAGCGTGATGACCGCACCCTTCGCATCGACCGTCTTCACGACGCCGTCGACGATCGAGCCCTTGTCGTTCATTGCAACGTAGTTGCTGAACGGGTCGCCTTCGAGTTGCTTGATGCCGAGCGAAATACGCTCCTTCTCGACGTCGATACCGAGCACGATTGCTTCGACTTCGTCGCCCTTCTTGTACTTGCGAACAGCTTCTTCGCCGGCTTCGCTCCACGACAGGTCCGACAGGTGGACCAGGCCGTCGATGCCGCCCGGCAGACCGATGAACACGCCGAAGTCGGTGATCGACTTGATTGCGCCCGTGATCTTGTCTCCCTTCTTGAAGTTGCGGCTGAAGTCATCCCACGGATTCGGCTTGCACTGCTTCATGCCGAGGCTGATACGACGGCGGTCTTCGTCGATCTCGAGAACCATGACTTCGACTTCGTCGCCGAGCTGGACAACCTTCGACGGAGCAACGTTCTTGTTGGTCCAGTCCATTTCCGACACGTGGACGAGGCCTTCGATGCCCGATTCCACTTCAACGAATGCGCCGTAGTCGGTGATGTTCGTGACCTTGCCGAACAGGCGCGTGCCCGACGGGTAACGGCGCGAGATGCCTTCCCACGGATCGTCGCCCAGTTGCTTGATGCCCAGCGAGACGCGGTTCTTCTCTTGGTCGAACTTGAGGATCTTCGCGGTGACTTCCTGGCCAACCGACAGGACTTCGCTCGGGTGACGCACACGACGCCATGCGATGTCGGTGATGTGCAGCAGGCCGTCGATGCCGCCGAGGTCGACGAACGCACCGTAGTCGGTGATGTTCTTGACCACGCCGTTGACGATCGCGCCTTCCTTCAGCGTCTCGAGCAGCTTCGCGCGCTCTTCGCCTTGCGTCGCTTCGATCACTGCACGACGCGACAGCACGACGTTGTTACGCTTGCGATCGAGCTTGATCACGCGGAACTCGAGCGTCTTGCCTTCGTACGGGGTCGTGTCCTTGACCGGACGCGTGTCGACCAGCGAACCCGGCAGGAACGCGCGGATGCCGTTGACCATCACGGTCATGCCGCCCTTCACCTTGCCGGTGATCGTGCCGGTGACGAGTTCGTTGTTGTCGAGGGCCTTTTCCAGCGACAGCCACGATGCAAGGCGCTTCGCCTTGTCGCGCGACAGGATCGTGTCGCCGTAGCCGTTTTCGAGTGCGTCGATCGCGACGGACACGAAATCGCCCGACTGCACCTCAACCTCGCCCTGATCGTTCAGGAATTCCTCGATCGGAATGTAAGCCTCGGACTTCAGGCCTGCATTGACGACCACGAAGTTGTGGTCGACGCGCACGACTTCGGCGGAAATCACTTCGCCGGCGCGCATGTCTTGGCGGGTCAGCGACTCTTCGAACAGAGCCGCAAAGGATTCGGTATTCGGGGTGGAGGTTTGCAGGTCGGACATAAAAATCTGATTGTGCATGGCTCGCTGTGCCACGCCGGCCGGAATGGCAGGCTGAAAGGGCCAGATCGAAGACCACACGGGGTTAAGGGTTCGAAACACGCTCCGCGCTTGCGACGCGGGGCACCTACCGCTGCCTGCCTTCTCAGGCGGGCTGACCGAGCGCCCGGTACCACTGCAGCACCTGGTCGACTGCTTCATCGACCGAAAGTGCCGACGTATCCAGCAGCTCGGCATCTGCCGCGGGCTTCAGCGGTGCGGCCGCGCGATTGCTGTCGCGCGCGTCACGTTCACGAAGATCCCGGAGCAAGTCATCTATATTAGCAGAAAAACCTTTTTGCATCAATTGCTTATACCGTCTGGCCGCGCGCGCCTCGGCGCTGGCCGTCAGGAACACCTTCAGCACGGCGTCCGGGAAGATCACCGTACCCATGTCGCGGCCGTCGGCAACGAGGCCCGGCGTCTTGCGGAACGCGCGCTGGCGCGCGACCAGCGCGGTGCGCACGGGCCCGTGCACGGCAATGGCCGACGCGCGGTTGCCGACCGCCTCGGCGCGGATGTCGTTCGACACGTCGACGCCGTCGAGCTGCGCGCAGCCTTCGCGGAACGTGATGTGGAGATCGTCGATCAGTTTCACCAGTGCGTCGATGTCCTCCGCCGCGATGCCGTAGCGCACGCTTGCGAGCGCCGCGAGACGGTACAGCGCACCGCTGTCGAGCAGGTGGAAGCCAAGGTGCGCGGCGACGAGCGCCGCGACGGTGCCCTTGCCGGAAGCGGTCGGGCCGTCGATTGTGATGACGGGAGTCGGGTGAAAGGGTCGGGTCGATTTCATCGGAACAGTCGGGTCAGGCTTTGGCGAGCGCGGCGAAGCGGTCGAAATAGTCGGGGAACGTCTTGCCGACGCACTTCGGATCGTTGATCCGCACGGGCACGCCGCCCAGGCTGACGAGCGAGAAGCACATCGCCATCCGGTGATCGTCGTACGTGTCGATCGCCGCGTTCGGCGTGAGCTTTTCCGGCGGCGTGACGACGAGATAGTCGGGACCTTCCTCGACGATCGCGCCGACCTTGCGCAGTTCGGTCGCCATCGCGGCGATGCGGTCGGTCTCCTTCACGCGCCAGCTCGCGATGTTGCGCAGCGTGCTCGTGCCGCTCGCGAACAGCGCCGCAACCGCGATGGTCATCGCGGCATCGGGGATCAGGTTAAAGTCCATGTCGATCGGCTCGAGCTTACCGTGGTCGTGGCCGATGCCTCGCACGTCGATCCAGTCGTCGCCCATCGTCACGTTCGCGCCCATCTGCATCAGCGCGTTCGCGAAGCCGACGTCGCCCTGGATGCTCGCACGCCCCACGCCCTCGACGCGCAGCGGGCCGCCGCCAAGCGCGCCGGCCGCGAGGAAGTACGATGCGGACGACGCATCGCCCTCGACCATGATCCGCCCCGGCGAGCGGTAGCGGACGCCAGCCGGCACGACGAAGCGCTGCCAGCCGTCGCGCTCGACGACCACGCCGAAACGCTCCATCAGCCGGATCGTGATGTCGATGTAAGGCTTCGAGATCAGTTCGCCGTCGACCTCGACGACGATCTTGCCGTCCTTCGCCTTCACGAGCGGCAGCGTCATCAGCAGCGCCGTGAGGAACTGGCTCGACACGTCGCCGCGCACGCGGATCGGCGCATCGACCGAAATCGTCGCGGGCCTGATCCGCAGCGGCGGGTAGCCTTCGTTCAGTTCGTAATCGATCCGCGCGCCGATCTGCCGCAGGCCGTCGACGAGATCGCCGATCGGCCGCTCGTGCATGCGCGGCACGCCGTGCACGCGGTAGTCGCCGCCGTTCACCGCGAGCGCCGCGGTCAGCGGCCGCACGGCCGTGCCCGCGTTGCCGAGGAACAGGTCGGCAGTCTTCGCGGTGAACGCGCCGCGCGTGCCCGTGACGACGCAGGTGTCGCCGTCGCGCGCGAGCTTCACGCCGAGCTTGCCGAGTGCATCGAGCATCACGCGCGTGTCGTCGGAGTCGAGCAGATTGGTGATCGTCGTTTCGCCTTCGGCAAGCGCCGCGAGCAGCAGCACGCGGTTCGAGATGCTCTTCGAGCCGGGCAGGCGCACGGTGCCCGATGCGCTGGAGTACGGGCCGAGATCGAGATAGTCCATGGGAATCGTCCTGTTATTTCTTGACCGGTTCGGCAGCGGGCGTGCCGCCACGCTCCTGCCATGCCTTGCGTGCGGCACGCGAGCGCGTGAACACGGCTTCGAGCGCCGCGCCGTCGCCGGCGTCGATCGCCTCGCGCAGCCGCGCGAGCACGCGCGTGTAGCCGTCGAGTTCGTCGAGCAGCGCCGCGCGGTTCGCGACGCACACGTCGCGCCACATCTCCGGGCTCGATGCCGCGATGCGCGTGAAATCGCGGAAGCCGCCCGCCGCGTACGAGAATTTGAGTTCCGCGTCCGTCTCGCCGAGGATCTGTTCGACGAGCGCAAACGACAGCACGTGCGGCAGATGGCTGATCGACGCAAACACGCGGTCGTGCTGCCCGGTGCTCATCGTGCGCACGTCGGCGCCGGTCGCGCGCCACATCGCGTCGATCCGCGCGACCGATTCGGGCGCGTTCTCCGGCAGCGGGCACAGCACGACGTTGCGGCCGACGTACAGGTCCGGCAACGCGGCCTCGACGCCGCTCGACTCGCGGCCGGCGATCGGATGCCCCGGCACGAACTGTGCGATCCGCGCGCCGAGCGCTTCGCGCGCGGCGGCGGCGACATCGGATTTGGTGCTGCCCGCATCGGTGACGATCGTCGCATCGGCGAGCCACGGCGCGATGCGCGCGAGCAGCGGGCCCGTCTGCGCGACGGGTGCGGCCAGCAGCACGAGATCGGCGCCCGCCAGCGCATCGCGCAACTGCGCGTCGTCGTCGAGCGCCGCCGCGCGGTCGATCACGCCGAGCGACAGCGCACGCTCGACCGATGCGCGCGAACGGCCCACGCCGACGATCTCGCCCGCGCCGCCCGGCGCGCGCTCGCGCAGCGCACGGGCCAGCGATCCGCCGATCAGGCCGACACCGAAAATGACCAGTTTGTTGAATGCAAAGCCTGACACGACAAGAGCCAAGTTACGCGCGCGGAACGACGCCCCGCACACGGAATTCCAGATTCCGGGCAACGGGCCCGCACCCGGCGCGACCTGCACCGGATGCCGCCCGAACCCGCCTTCGGCAGCGCCGACCGGCCTGCCCTGCCCGCCGGCCGCCACGCCTGCGCGAGCAGGCACCGGGCGCCGCGCGTCAGCGTGCGCTCGGATACGAACCGAGTATCTTCAGGAACGCGGCCTTCTGGCCGAGTTCCGTGAGTGCGGCCGCGACTGCCGCATCATCGCGGTGCCCTTCGATGTCGATGTAGAAGTAGTACTCCCACGTGCCGACGCGTGCCGGACGCGACTCGAAGCGCGTCATCGACACACCGTGCCGCGCGAGCGGTTCGAGCAGCTTGAACACGGCGCCCGGCTCGTTCTTCACCGACACGATCAGCGACGTCTGATCATGACCGCTTTGCCCGGCCGGCTGCTTGCCGATGATCACGAAGCGTGTGCGGTTGTGCGGATCGTCCTGGATCTGCGAAAACGCGATCTGCAAGCCGTAATGCGCGGCCGCGCGGTCACCCGCGATCGCCGCGACGGTCGGATCGGCCGCCGCGAGACGCGCGGCCTCCGCGTTGCTCGCCACGGCCTGCCGCTCGAGCTGCGGCGCATTCGCGGCGAGCCACTGCTGGCATTGCGCGAGCGCCTGCGCATGCGCGCAGACGCGCTTCACGCCGTCGAGCGTGCCGCTCTGCGTGAGCAGGTTGTGGTGGATGGGCAGCGCGAGCTCGCCGCTGATCAGTAGTTGCGTCTGCAGCAGCAGGTCGAGCGTGCGCGACACGGCCCCTTCGGTCGAATTCTCGACCGGCGCGACGCCGAACGCGGACGCACCGGCCTCGACCGAACGGAACACCTCGTCGATCGACGGGCACGGCAGCCCTTCGATCGACTGGCCGAAATACTCGAACATCGCCTGTTCGCTATACGTGCCGACCGGCCCGAGGAACGCGACGTGGATCGTCTGCTCGAGCGCGCGGCTCGCCGCCATGATCTCGCGCCAGATTGCGCTGATGTGCTCGCTCTCGAGCGGCCCCGCGCTCATGTCCTGCAGCCGCGCAATCACCTGCAGCTCGCGCTCCGGCCGGAACACCGGCGCGTTGAAATACTTCTTGACCTCGCCCACCTCCAGCGCCACCGCGGCGCGCTGGTTCAGGAGCGCGATCAGCTGCGCGTCGATCGCGTCGATGCGGTCGCGCAGCGGTTTCAGGCGGGAATTCAGTTCGTCGTCCATGCGTTTTGCCGTGCTGTTTGAACAGCGTCGCCGTCAGGCGCCGCGCTGCTCGAAGTCCTTCATGTACTCGACGAGCGCCTTCACGCCCTCGAGCGGCACCGCGTTGTAGATCGACGCCCGCATGCCGCCGACGGACTTGTGGCCCTTCAGCTGCAGCAGCCCGCGCGCCTTTGCGCCGGCAAGGAAGTCTTCGTTGCGCGTTTCGTCGGCCAGGAAAAACGGCACGTTCATCCGCGAACGCGCTGCCGGCTCGACCTTGTTCAGATAGAAGCCGCTTGCATCGATCGTGTCGTAGAGCAGCTTCGATTTTTCGATATTGCGGGCCTCGATCGTTTCGAGCCCCCCCTGCCGCTTCAGCCACTGGAACACGAGGCCCGCGATGTAGATCGCATAGGTGGGCGGCGTGTTGTACAGCGAGTTGTTCTCGGCGACGGTCTTCCATTCGAACGCGGACGGGCAGATCGACAGCGCGCGATCGAGCAGATCCTCGCGCACGATCACGACCGTCACGCCGGCCATCCCGATATTCTTCTGCGCGCCGCCGAACAGCACGCCGTATTTCGCGACGTCCATCGGGCGCGACAGGATGTGCGACGAGACATCCGCGACCAGCGGCACGTCGCCGAGATCGGGAATCTCGAACGTCTCGACGCCGTCGATCGTCTCGTTGGTGCACAGATGCACGTAGGCCGGATCGTCCGACAGTTGCCATTCGGCGCGCGCCGGCGCGCGCGTGAAGCCGTCTTCCGTCTTGCCGGTTGCGGCGAGATGCGGCGTGCAGAACTTCTTCGCCTCGCCGAACGATTTCTGCGACCACGAGCCCGTCACGACGAAGTCGGCGGTGTTGCGTGACCCGAGCAGGTTCATCGGCACGATCGCGTTTTCCGCGATGCCGCCGCCCTGCAGGAACAGGATCCGGTGGCTTGCCGGCACGCCGAGCAAGTCGCGCAGGTCGGTCAGCGCGGCCTCGTGAATCGACATGAACTCCTTGCCGCGATGGCTCATCTCCATCACGCTCATGCCGCAGCCGTGCCAGTCGAGCATTTCGTCGGCGGCCTGCCGCAGCACTTCCTCGGGCATCGCCGCAGGACCGGCGGAGAAATTAAAGACGCGCATCGTGAAAACCTCGGGAGGGACGCGACCGGCGGCTTGCCGCCGCATGTCAGTTGCAAATGAGCCGCGCCAGAAAAAGAATGGCCGCTTGCGCTCGCGCGCAAACGGCCATTATCGCACTGTCGGAAGGCTCCCGCCAAACCCGGCCGAACGGCCGGGGGGCGTGCCCGGACGGCTTACTTGCCCGGCTTGACTGCTGCGACTTCCTTGTCAGCCTGCGTGCGCGTTGCCTGGATCGCTTGCGGCATGTACTTCTGCATCAGGCCGTTGACCACGTCGCGACCGACCTGATCCTGAACCTGGATGAACTTGCGGCCCGTCGGGCTCTTGTAGAACGTCGTCAGATCCTTGATCTCCGACGTGCTGTAGTACTTCGCGTATGCGTCGTACTGAGCCGACATTGCGTCGTTCTGGAACTGCTGCGTGCCGAACACCTTGCCCGCGCCGTCGACCAGCTTCGGCACCGCGTTCTTCTGCAGCGTCGGAACGGCAGCCTGCTTCTGCTTGTCGTTCAACGTCTTGTTTTCCGACAGCGCGTCCGACAGGATCGCCGGCACGAGCTGCTTGGCCTGCATTTCGGCGCTGTTGCCGATTGCCGACACGAGCTTCGGCGCGTCGATCGCGTCGAGCAGATCCTTGATCGCGGCCTTCTTGTCGGCGTCGATCGGCGCAGCTGCCGCGGCGGGCGCCGGTGCGGAATTCGACAGCGCTTGCGCCATCGCGAACGTCGGCACCAGTGCAGCCAGCAGGACCAGTTGCTTGAATTGCTTTTGCATCATCACTCCCTTTTGGAAATATGAATGGTTGCTCGCCGGCCGCGGCGCTTCACGCCCGCGGCGGCCAGAGTCTCATCCGTTCTTCAGGCTTCGCCGTCCGACGCCTCGTCGGCCTCGCCATCGCCCTCCTCGGCCTCCGCAATCTGCTGCAGGCCAGAGAGCTTGGTACCCTCATCGAGACTGATGAGTGTAACACCTTGCGTGGCGCGCCCCATCTCGCGAATCTCGGAAACACGGGTGCGAATCAACACGCCGGCCGTCGTGATCAGCATGATCTGATCCTCGGCGTCGACGAGCGTCGCGGCCACGACCTTGCCGTTGCGCTCGGACGTCTGGATCGCGATCATACCCTTCGTACCGCGGCCGTGACGTGTGTATTCGGTGATCGGCGTGCGCTTGCCGTAGCCGTTCTCGGTCGCGGTGAGCACGGTCTGCTCCTCGCTGCCCGCAACCAGCATCGCGATGACCTGCTGCCCGTCCTCGAGCTGCATGCCGCGCACGCCGCGCGCCTCGCGCCCCATCGGACGCACGTCGTTCTCGTCGAAGCGCACGGCCTTGCCGGCGTCGGAGAACAGCATCACGTCGTGCGCGCCGTCGGTGATCGACGCACCGATCAGGAAATCGCCGTCGTCGAGGCCGACCGCGATGATGCCCTTCTTCATCGGACGGCTGAACGCTTCGAGCGGCGTCTTCTTCACGGTGCCGAGCGACGTCGCCATGAAGATGAACTTGTCGGCCGAGAATTCCTTCACCGGCAGCACGACGTTGATCTTCTCGCCATCCTGCAGCGGGAACATGTTGACGATCGGGCGGCCGCGCGAGTTGCGCGAGCCCTGCGGCACTTCATAGACCTTGACCCAGTACACGCGGCCGCGGTTCGAGAAGCACAGGATGTAATCGTGCGTGTTCGCGATGAACAGCGTCTCGATCCAGTCGTCTTCCTTCATCTGCGTCGCCTGTTTGCCGCGACCGCCGCGCTTCTGCGCGCGGTACTCGGACAGCGGCTGCGACTTCACGTAGCCCGCGTGCGACATCGTGACGACCATGTCCTGCGGCGTGATCAGATCCTCGGTGTTCAGCTCGGTCGCGTTCAGCTCGATCTTCGAGCGGCGCGCGTCGCCGAATTCGGCCTTCACCGACGTGAGTTCCTCGCCGATCATCGTCGTGATCCGCTCGGGGCGCGCGAGGATGTCCAGCAGGTCGGCGATCTGCGCCATCACTTCGCGGTACTCGCCGATGATCTTGTCCTGCTCGAGGCCGGTCAGGCGCTGCAGGCGCATCTGCAGGATTTCCTGGGCCTGCGTGTCGGACAGACGGTACAGCCCGTCGCCCTGCATGCCGAATGCCGGGTTCAGGCCTTCCGGGCGGTACGCGGAGCGGCCGCCGGCCGCCGCGTTCTCGCTTTCGGCGCGCGTCAGCATCTCGCGCACGAGCGACGAATCCCACGGCTTCGCCATCAGTTCCTGCTTCGCGATCGGCGGCGTCGGCGCGGCCTTGATGATCGCGATGAACTCGTCGATGTTCGCGAGCGCGACCGCGAGACCTTCGAGCACGTGGCCGCGTTCGCGGGCCTTGCGCAGTTCGTAGATCGTCCGGCGCGTCAGCACTTCACGTCGATGCGACAGGAAGCACTGCAGGATTTCCTTCAGGTTCAGCAGCTTCGGCTGGCCGTCGACGAGCGCGACCATGTTCATGCCGAACGTGTCCTGGAGCTGCGTCGCCTTGTACAGGTTGTTCAGCACCACTTCGGGCACTTCACCGCGCTTGAGCTCGATCACGACACGCATGCCGCTCTTGTCGGACTCGTCGCGGATGTCGGAGATGCCTTCAAGCTTCTTCTCGTTGACGAGCTCGGCGATCCGCTCGAGCAGCGAGCGCTTGTTCACCTGGTACGGCAGCTCATCGACGATGATCGCCATCCGCTGGCCGCGGTCGATCTCCTCGAAGTGCGTGGCCGCGCGCATCACGACGCGGCCGCGCCCGGTGCGATAGCCGTCGCGCACGCCGGCGACGCCGTAGATGATGCCGGCGGTCGGGAAGTCCGGCGCCGGGATGATCTCGATCAGCTCGTCGATCGTCGCTGCCGGGTTGTTCAGCAGGTGCTGGCACGCGTCGACGACTTCGTTCAGGTTGTGCGGCGGGATGTTGGTCGCCATGCCGACCGCGATGCCCGACGAGCCGTTGATCAGCAGGTTCGGAATGCGCGACGGCAGGACCGACGGCTGCATTTCGTTGCCGTCGTAGTTCGGCTCGAAATCGACCGTTTCCTTGTCGATGTCGGCGAGCAGCTCGTGACCGATCTTCGCCATGCGAATTTCGGTGTAACGCATCGCCGCGGCATTGTCGCCGTCGATCGAGCCGAAGTTGCCCTGCCCGTCGATCAGCATGTAGCGCAGCGAGAAGTCCTGCGCCATCCGCACGATCGTGTCGTAGACCGCGGTGTCGCCGTGAGGGTGGTACTTACCGATCACGTCACCGACGATACGCGCCGACTTCTTGTACGCGCGGTTCCAGTCGTTGTTCAGTTCGTGCATCGCGAACAACACGCGCCGGTGCACGGGCTTCAGGCCATCGCGGACATCCGGGAGGGCACGTCCGACGATCACGCTCATCGCGTAATCGAGATACGAACGGCGCATTTCCTCCTCTAGGGAGGTGGGCAGGGTCTCTTTGGCGAATTGATCCATGTATCCGTATCGTTTCGGAGCGAAGACGGCGAACGCCTTTCGCGTGGGCGCTGCATGCGCAACGCAACGCGAGATTCTAACATGCGCCCATCAGCCGCAAATTCGCCTCCCCCGCTATATATAAATAGCGAAAATCGCGGCGGCGGCGAACCGACCGGAATCGCACGCGACTCGACGTCACCGTTGATCGCGCCCGATTTACCGGCGATCGCGCCCGGTTTGTTTCACGCGCACGAGTAAACAGATGCACGCATCCGCGCAATTTCGCCGGCACACCCTTGACAATCTCCAAAAGTTGCGGCAGGCCGGTGTTGCGCATGCACCACAAAGTTGAGGGGATCTTAGGGTGGGGAGGATTTTTTTTCGTAGGAAGGGAACGATATGGCAAAATGCCAACGCACTGAAAGTTAGACGCTGCTCGAAGTCTACACAGAGCGGTGCCGCGTTTTTTGTGCCGCACCAATGTTATACTTCGAGCAATGTATGACTTGTCACCGTCAACAGGCTCGCAGTAAACCTGCGGTAATCTCAATTTCGAGAGGAGAAATATGAATAAACTTTCAAAGCTCGCGTTCATTGCAGCTACCGCAGTTATGGCTGCATCCGCTTCGGCACAGTCGGTGCCGGCGTCGCGTCAAGCCGTCAATGACAACTGGGTGAACGGCACGGGCGAATGGGTGTGGATGAACGGCACGAACGAGCTCTGCTGGCGTGACGCGTTCTGGACGCCGGCCACCGCCAACGCAAAGTGCGACGGCGCACTGGTCGCCCAGGCACCGCAGCCGCCGGTCGCTCCGGTCGCTCCGGCCATCACGAGCCAGAAGATCACGTATCAAGCTGACGCCCTGTTCGACTTCGACAAGGCAACGCTCAAGCCGCTGGGCAAGCAGAAGCTGGACGAACTGGCTTCGAAGATCCAGGGCATGAACACGGAAGTGGTCGTCGCAACGGGCTACACGGACCGCATCGGTTCGGACAAGTACAACGACCGTCTGTCGCTGCGCCGTGCGCAGGCCGTGAAGTCGTACCTGGTCAGCAAGGGTGTGCCGGCCAACAAGATCTACACGGAAGGCAAGGGCAAGCGCAACCCGGTTACGACTGGCTGCAACCAGAAGAACCGCAAGCAGCTGATCGCCTGCCTCGCACCGGACCGCCGCGTGGAAGTCGAAGTGGTTGGTACGCAAGAAGTCCAGAAGACGACCGTTCCGGCGCAGTAAGCCGCGGTTTTCGACTGCTTCAAAGCCCCGCTCCGGCGGGGCTTTTTCATTGATGCCCGTCCGGGCGCTCGCTGGCCTCGTCGTCCGCCCGCTTATATACTCGGGGCTGACGAACCGCAGCACCGCCCTCCTTCCGTAGCCCGTTTGCCGCCATGACCAACGCCGATCCGCACGAACTCCAGAAATTCAGCGACCTCGCCCATCGGTGGTGGGATCCGAATGCCGAATTCAAGCCGCTGCACGACCTGAACCCGGTCCGGCTCGGCTGGATCGACGCGCATGCGCACCTGGCCGGCAAGCGCGCGCTCGACATCGGCTGCGGCGGCGGCATCCTGTCCGAATCGATGGCCGGGCTCGGCGCCCAGGTGAAAGGCATCGACCTGTCGACCGAAGCGCTTGGCGTCGCCGACCTGCACAGCCTCGAAAGCGGCATCGCGGTCGACTACGAGGCGATCGCCGCCGAAGCGATCGCCGCGCGCGAGCCAGGCTCCTACGACGTCGTCACGTGCATGGAGATGCTCGAGCACGTGCCGTCGCCCGGCGATATCGTCGCCGCGTGCGCGACGCTCGTGAAACCGGGCGGCTGGGTGTTTTTCTCGACGCTGAACCGGAATCTGAAGTCCTACCTGTTCGCGGTGATCGGCGCTGAGTACATTGCGCAAATGCTGCCGAAGGGCACGCACGACTACGCGCGCTTCATCCGCCCGTCGGAACTGGCCGGCTTCGTGCGTACGACGGATCTGCACATCGCGGAGATCAAGGGCATCACGTATCACCCGATCGGCAAGCGCTTCGCACTGTCGAACGACACCGACATCAACTACCTCGTTGCGTGCCGCCGCGGCGCGTGACCCTCCGACCGGCATGACGACTCCCCTTTCGACCGCGCGGGCCGCACTCGACGAACCGCGCCTGCTGCACTGCGCTGCCGTGCTGTTCGACCTGGACGGCACGCTTGCCGACACGGCGCCCGATCTCGCCGCCGCGGTCAACAAGATGCAGCGCGCGCGCGGCCTGCCCGAAACGCCGCTCGACGTGCTGCGGCCGCTGGCTTCGGCCGGCGCGCGCGGCCTGCTCGGCGGCGCGTTCGGCATCGACCCGCACACGCCCGGCTACGAAGCGATGCGCGATGAGTTCCTGGCCAACTACGCGACGAATATCTGCGTGCATACGACGCTGTTCTCCGGCATCGGCGACGTGCTCGACGAACTCGATGCGCGCGGCGTGCGCTGGGGCATCGTCACGAACAAGGCGATGCGGCTCACGGCGCCGCTCGTCGACCTGCTCGGTCTTGCACCGCGCGCGGCCTGCGTCGTCGGGGGCGACACAACGCCGCACTCGAAGCCGCACCCTGCTCCGCTGCTGCACGCGGCCGACCAGCTGACGCTCGCGCCGGCGCGCATCGTCTACGTCGGTGACGATCTGCGCGACATTCAGGCCGGCAGCGCTGCCGGCATGGCGACGGTCGCGGCCGCGTACGGTTACTGCGGCGACGGCGCCGCGCCGGCCGACTGGCAGGCCCAGCATCTCGTCGACACGACGCAGGAACTGCGCGAACTGCTGCGCGATGTTGGGCTATAATGACCGATCTGATCCGCGGGGGCGACCTGGTTTCGACAGGGGTTGTGAAGCGGCTAGGGCATGTCGAGGACCCGTCACCTCGTTAATCAATGGGAAAATCGTAACTGCAAACGACGATACGTTCGCACTGGCAGCCTAACGGCCGCCGTCCTCTGCCTAGTTCACTGACGGGCTAGTGTCGCAAGACCGGTAGCAATACCGCCAGAGGTCATTTACGTCAGTTAAGCCCTGTCGGCGTCGCGACGCCAGGGTCGAAAACCTAGCGAATCGCCGTAGTGCAGCGTGTTCGTCCGCGTCGCTGCGGTTAAATCAAATGACTGAACTAAACATGTAGAACTAGTCGTGGAGCGCTTCTGGACGCGGGTTCGATTCCCGCCGCCTCCACCAAATTCCGCGCTCGCCGCACGAACCCCGCATGACGCAAGTCTGCGGGGTTTTTTGTTGCCGACGAAACACATGCGCTCCCTCTCCTTCCGAAAAAGCGCCCAGCCACGGACGGGCCGGGCGGAATGCCGCCGGTATTCCGGCGACAGGAGGTGACGGATATTCCGCCGCGCCCGCGCAAGCGTCGGTCGCAACGGGCTGCGGCCAGCCCGGTGTGCTCGAGCGCAGGGCGCGACGTGTCCGCCGCATCCTGCGCTCGAGCACACCGGGCAATACACGACTTAGCTGCCGCGATACAGCGACTTCATTTCTTCAACGCTGGCCGGGCGCACGCCCATGGCATGCGAACCCGATGCCGATGCGCCCTGTGCCTGCGCACCGTACCCGCTGGCGTCGGCGCCTTGCGCTTGCGCCAGTGCGCTGCGCTGCTGCTCGGCAACACGCGCCGTGGCGGCCTGGACCGCTTCCGGATAGTGCGGATCTTCGCCGCGGGCGGAGTTGTAACCGGCTTGCTGGAGCTGGACCAGCTCGGCACGGACCTGCGCGCGGGTGATCGTCGAACCCGACTGGGCAAACGACACGACCGGGGCAACGAGAGCGGCAGCAACGACAACAGCTTGAACGAGTGACTTCATGATGACCTACCTCCAGATTTGTCTGTTTTCGCGGTGAACACCTTGTTCAGCGCCGACAAACCGAAGTTTATGTAGGTGGGTGCTTAAGAATAAGGCAGGTTTCGGGAAGACATTCTTCCCGGTTTACGGGTTAACCCTAGATCATCCGCCGGGCTGGCGATTCGCGAACGCTGCTTCATCCGGCATCGCGTCGCATGACGACTCGCCTGAAAGCACAAGCCCCGCGAAGCGACAACGCTTCGCGGGGCTCGAATGGTGTTGCACGGGATTCGTGCAGTCACGCCGGACATACGGTCACGCCGATATGCGCGTGCACATCACCCGCCTGCCGAATCGACACCGCACGACGACGGCGCAAACACGCCTGTCCGCGCGTTACTGGCTATCCATCGGGCACTTCAGGTTGCAGCCGTTCGGGTCACCCAGGTCGCCCTTGCGACGCAAGGCCGACTTCTTGCTGCCCTGGTATTTCTGCGACGGCGCCGACGCCGCGAACGGCATCTGCGGATGCTCGTTCAGGCGAAACTGTTCGCTCAGGATGCCGCCGGGCACGCCCGGGGAATTCTGCGCAAGCGCAAACGGCGAAGCCGCGACCAGAAGCCCCGCGGTCAACGCTGCCGCGGCGAGGGAAACGGAAAATTTCATGGCGGGATGACGCCTGAACGGCGTGCTTGTTGGAACGTTGATCAAGCGTCAAGCGTAGCGCAAATCCCCCGCTGCTGCAGCGCGGTTCGACCGCGTCCCCGTTACCGGGAATGGCCGTCCGGCGCGCTCGTGCCGTCGCTGCCGGCCAGCCCCGTCGCGATGCTCGTCAGCGTCCCGCATGCAGCCGGATCGTAGCCGTCGAGATGTGCGACGCGCTCGACGAAGCGCGCGTCGCGCAGTAGCGCCAGCACGCCAGCGAGCGGCCGCGCATCGAGCCGCGCGCGTTCGCACGCGAAGTAATAGTCCTCGTCGACGACCGGTATGAAATCGAGCCCGAAATGACGGGCGGCCGGCTCGACACCGAAGCCGAGATCGGCCATCCCGCTCGCGACGAACGCCGCGATCGCCGAATGCGTGAGCTCGGCCGACGCATAGCCGTCGATGCGCTCGGGATCGATGCCGATCGCACGCAGCGCGAGATCCAGCAGCATGCGCGTACCCGACCCCGGCTGCCGATTGACGAAGCGGATGTCATTGCGCGCGAGGTCCGCGAGCCCGCGGACCTGCTTCGGGTTGCCGCGAGACACGAACAGCCCCTGCTGGCGGCGCGTCAGGTGAATCAGCACGTGGCGCGTGTCGTCGAGCCACGGCCGATAAATCTGCGCGCACCGAGCGCGAAACGCGCCGCGCGGCAGATGGAAACCGGCCAGGTCGCATTCGCCGCGTGCGAGCGCCTGCACGGCCTCGACGCTCTCGCGATACTTGATGTCGACGGCCGCCTGCGTATCGACGAGCGCGGACACGAGCGTCGCGACCGCGTAACCGTGCGACGCATGGATACGCACGGCACCGTCGCGTTGCGCGAGCCGCCGGTTCAGGTCGCTGGCCACCTCGTCCGCGAGCGCACGCAGGTTTCCGTCGAGGCGGCTGCGCGCAAGGCGCTGCGCGTCGACGACCGCCCGCCCAAGTTCCGACAGCGTCGACCCCTTGCCCCGCGCGGTTTCGATCAACTCCCCGCCGATGCACGCTTCCAGCGCGCGCAGCATGCCCCACGCGTGCCGGTACGACAGCCGTTTTGCCTGGGCAGCCTGCGCAATGCTGCCCGTATCGGCCACGAGTTCCAGCAAGGGCGCGACGTCCGACAGGCTGGCCGTGCGACCTTCCGTGTCGCGTACGGTCAGATACGCGTCGCATTCGATTCGAATCAATTATGTACTCCGATTTCCTATTGCGACTGCGAAATCTTCCGCTTATCGTTGATGAAAATCAATCTGAACGAAGTCGCGATGCTCACTATATGAATAGCGAGAGCATATGAGACTTTGGAGGAGCACAACCGATGTCCCCGAATTCCCATGCGCCCGACGCGCTCGTCGAGCGCCATGCGCGCACCGGCCGGTCGCTGGTCGCGATCCTTCACGCGATCCAGGACGACGCGGGCTACGTGCCTCCGGGCTGTGTCGCGCCGCTCGCCAGGGCGCTGAATCTGTCGCGCGCGGAAGTGCACGGCGTACTGACCTACTATCACCACTTCCGTACCGCGCCGCCCGCGCGCGTGACGATCCAGATGTGCCGCGCCGAAGCGTGCCGCAGCATGGGCTGCGAAACGCTCGCCGCGCATGCTGAAACCCGCACGGGCTGCCGGTTCGACGCAGCGCACGGCGATGCCGCGGATGCGCACGCGCCGGACGCCGTCGCGCTCGAATCGGTCTACTGTCTCGGACTGTGCGCGCAATCGCCGTCGCTGACGGTCAACGGCGTGCTGCATGCGAAGGTCACGCCGGAGAAATTCGACGCGCTGCTGGCCGATGCTCTCGCCCACACGCCGGAGGCCGCATGACGACCCGCATCTACGTCCCGCGCGATTCGTCCGCGCTGGCCCTCGGCGCCGACGCGCTCGCCGCCGCGATCGTCGCGGAAGCCGAACGGCGCGGCCTCGCGATCGAACTGGTCCGCAACGGCTCGCGCGGGCTGCTGTGGCTCGAGCCGCTCGTCGAGGTCGGTACGGCCGCCGGACGCATCGGCTATGCGAACCTGTCGGCCGCCGACGTGCCGGCCCTGTTCGATGCAAACTGGCTCGAAGGCGGTGCGCATCCGAGCGGCGTCGGCGTCGTCGACGCGCACCCCTATCTCGCGCGCCAGCAGCGCCTCACGTTCGCGCGCATCGGCCTGACCGATCCGCTGTCGATCGACGACTACCTGCAGCATGAAGGCCTCGCCGGCCTGAAGAACGCACTCGCGCTCGACGGCGATGCCGCGTGCGAAACGCTGATCGAATCGGGGCTGCGCGGCCGCGGCGGCGCGGCGTTCCCGGCGGGCATCAAGTGGCGCACGGTCCGGCACGCGAGCGCCACGCAGAAGTACATCGTCTGCAATGCGGACGAAGGCGATTCGGGCACGTTCTCCGACCGCCTGATGATGGAATGCGATCCGTACTGCCTGATCGAAGGGATGATCATCGCGGGCATCGCAACGGGCGCGACGGTCGGCTACATCTACGTGCGCAGCGAATACCCGCACGCGATCGCGACGCTCGAAGCCGCGATCGTCCGCGCGCGCGAGGCCGGCTGGCTCGGCGAACGCGTGCTCGGCTCCGCGCATGCATTCGAGCTGCACGTCGCGAAAGGCGCGGGCTCGTACGTGTGCGGCGAGGAAACGGCACTGCTCGAATCGCTCGAGGGCAAGCGCGGCGTCGTGCGCGCGAAGCCACCGCTGCCAGCGCTCGCCGGCCTGTTCGGTCAGCCGACCGTGATCAACAACGTGATCACGCTCGCGACGGCACCCGTGATCTTCGCGCGCGGCGCCGCGTTCTATCGCGATTTCGGCATGGGCCGCTCGCGCGGCACGCTGCCGTTCCAGCTGGCCGGCAACATCCGTCACGGCGGCCTCGTCGAACTCGCGTTCGGCGTCACGCTGCGCGAGCTGCTGTTCGACTTCGGCGGCGGCACGGCAAGCGGTCGGCCGGCACGCGCCGCGCAGGTCGGCGGCCCGCTCGGCACCTACCTGCCCGACCATCAGTGGGATGTGCCACTCGATTACGAGGCGTACACGGCGATCGGCGCGGTGGTCGGCCACGGCGGCATCGTGCTGCACGACGACACGTCGAACCTCGCCGAGCTTGCCGAATATGCGATGAAGTTCTGCGCGATCGAATCGTGCGGCAAATGCACGCCGTGCCGGATCGGTTCGACGCGCGGCGTCGAGACGATCGCGCGCATCCGCCACGGCGACACGTCGGAGCGGCAGGTCACGCTGCTGCGCGACCTGTGCGACACGATGCTGGCCGGTTCGCTGTGCGCGATGGGCGGGATGACGCCCTACCCGGTGCTGTCCGCGCTCGACCATTTCCCCGAAGATTTCGGGCTCGCTGGCGGCAAGGATGCCGCGTCGAGCCCGGTCAAGGCTGCGGCCTGACCCAGAAGGAGCCCTGCATGTCCCTCGACACGAACAACGTCCGCCAAGGCGGCTGCGGCTCAGGCCAATGCGCGTGCAAGAGCGCCGCACAGGCGCGCGCCCGCGACCCGTTCGACGATACCGACTACGGCACGCCGCAACGCCATGCCGATACCGACGTCACGCTCGAAATCGACGGCCAGCCGGTGACGGTACCGGCCGGCACGTCGGTGATGCGCGCGGCGATCGAAGCCGGCGTCAACGTCCCGAAGCTCTGCGCGACCGATTCGCTCGAGCCGTTCGGCTCGTGCCGGCTGTGCCTCGTCGAGATCGAAGGCCGGCGCGGTTATCCGGCGTCGTGCACGACGCCGGCCGAAGCGGGCATGAAGGTGCGCACGCAGTCGGACCGGCTGCAATCGCTGCGCCGCAACGTGATGGAGCTGTACATCTCCGACCATCCGCTCGACTGCCTCACCTGCCCCGCCAACGGCAACTGCGAGCTGCAGGACATGGCGGGTGTCGTCGGGCTGCGCGAAGTGCGCTACGGCTTCGATGGCGCGAATCACCTCAACGACCGCAAGGACGAATCGAACCCGTACTTCACGTACGACCCGTCGAAGTGCATTGTCTGCAACCGCTGCGTGCGCGCGTGCGAGGAAACCCAGGGCACGTTCGCGCTGACGATCGCCGCGCGCGGCTTCGAATCGCGCGTCGCCGCCGGCGAAAGCGAATCGTTCATGGCATCGGAATGCGTGTCGTGCGGCGCCTGCGTCGCCGCATGTCCAACGGCCACGCTGCAGGAAAAATCCGTCGTGCAGCTCGGGCAGGCCGAACACTCGGTCGTCACGACCTGCGCGTACTGCGGCGTCGGCTGCTCGTTCAAGGCCGAGATGAAGGGCACGCAGGTCGTGCGCATGACGCCGAACAAGAACGGCCTCGCGAACGAGGGGCACGCGTGCGTGAAGGGACGCTTCGCGTGGGGCTACGCGACGCACAAGGACCGCATCACGAAGCCGATGATCCGCGAGAAGATCACCGACCCGTGGCGCGAAGTGAGCTGGGACGAAGCGCTCACCTATGCGGCGACGCAATTCCGCAAGCTGCAGCAGAAATACGGCCGCGATTCGATCGGCGGCATCACGTCGTCGCGCTGCACGAACGAGGAAACCTACCTCGTGCAGAAGCTCGTGCGTGCCGCGTTCGGCAACAACAACGTCGACACCTGCGCGCGCGTGTGCCATTCGCCGACCGGCTATGGCCTCAAGACGACGCTCGGCGAATCGGCCGGCACGCAGACGTTCGCATCGGTCGACCAGGCCGACGTGATCGTCGTGATGGGTGCGAACCCGACCGACGGGCACCCGGTGTTCGGCTCGCGGCTGAAGCGGCGCGTTCGCGAAGGCGCGAAGCTGATCGTGATCGACCCGCGCCGCATCGATGTCGTCGACGGCCCGCACGTGAAGGCCACGCATCACCTGCAACTGCGCCCCGGCACCAACGTCGCGATCGTCAACGCGCTCGCGCACGTGATCGTCACCGAAGGGCTTGTTGCGGACGCGTTCGTCGCCGAGCGCTGCGAGACGCGCGCGTTCGAGCAATGGCGCGACTTCGTGTCGCACGCCGACAATTCGCCCGAGGCAACCGCCGACGTGACCGGCGTGCCGGCCGAACTGGTACGCGCCGCCGCGCGCCTCTACGCAACGGGCGGCAATGCCGCGATCTATTACGGGCTGGGCGTGACCGAACACGCGCAGGGCTCGACGACGGTGATGGGCATCGCGAACCTCGCGATGGCGACCGGCAACATCGGCCGCGAAGGCGTCGGCGTCAATCCGCTGCGCGGCCAGAACAACGTGCAGGGTTCGTGCGACATGGGCTCGTTCCCGCACGAACTGCCCGGCTATCGGCACATCAGTGACGAGATCGTGCGCGCGCAGTTCGAACAGGCGTGGTCGGCCAAGCTGCAGCCGGAACCGGGGCTGCGCATCCCGAACATGTTCGACGCGGCGCTCGACGGCAGTTTCAAGGGGCTCTACTGCCAGGGCGAGGACATCGTCCAGTCGGATCCGAACACGCAGCACGTGTCGGCCGCGCTGTCGGCGATGGAGTGCATCGTCGTGCAGGACATCTTCCTGAACGAGACCGCGAAATATGCGCACGTGCTGCTGCCGGGCTCGACGTTCCTCGAGAAGGACGGCACGTTCACGAACGCGGAGCGCCGCATCTCCCGCGTGCGCAAGGTGATGCCGCCGCTCGCGGGCTACGCGGACTGGGAAGTGACGCTGCTGCTGTCGCAGGCGCTCGGTTACGACATGCACTACACGCATCCGTCGGAAATCATGGACGAGATCGCGCGGCTCACGCCGACCTTCTCGGGCGTGTCGTACGAGAAGCTCGACGCGCTCGGCAGCATCCAGTGGCCGTGCAACGAGCACGCGCCGGAAGGCACGCCGACGATGCACATAGACGAGTTCGTACGCGGCAAGGGCCGGTTCGTGATCACCAAGTTCATTCCGACGCCGGAAAAGGTCACGCAGCGCTATCCGCTGATCCTGACGACGGGCCGCATCCTGTCGCAATACAACGTCGGCGCGCAGACGCGCCGGACCGAAAACGTCCGGTGGCATGAAGAGGATCGCCTCGAGATCCACCCTCACGACGCGCAGGATCGCGGCATCCGGACCGGCGACTGGGTCGGCATCGAATCGCGTGCCGGGCAGACGGTGCTGCGCGCGCTCGTGACGGAACGCATGCAGCCGGGCGTCGTGTACACGACGTTCCACTTCCCCGAATCGGGCGCGAACGTGATCACGACGGAAAGCTCCGACTGGGCGACGAACTGCCCTGAATACAAGGTGACGGCCGTGCAGGTGCTGCCGGTTGCGCAGCCGTCCGAATGGCAGCGTGCATACGCGCGCTTCAACGCGGAGCAGATCGACCTGCTCGAGCGCCGCGCGAGCACGCCCGACACCGTGACGACAGGCAAGTGAGGCTTCGATGGACAACGACCACCTGATCGACATGGCCAACCAGATCGGCGCATTCTTCGAATCGATGCCCGATCGCGACGAAGCGCTGACCGGTATCGCCGACCATATCCGGCGCTTCTGGGAGCCGCGGATGCGCCGCGCGTTGCTCGCCGCGCTCGACGATCCGTCGGGCGAAGGCGCGCAACGCGCGGCACCGATCGTGCGCGATGCGATCGCCGTGCACCGCGCGTCGCTCGTTCCTGCTCCCGCGACTGCCTGAACGCACCGCTACCCGGACACCGACATGCCCGCGAACCAGTTTTCGCAGTGGCGCAGCAGCCCGTTCGCGTCGGTCGCCGTGCGCCCGCGCGCGGCGACATACCCATCGGGCCGCAGCAGGTAGAACGACGGCCGCGAGCGGCCATACTCCTGGGCCAGCCCGGCGGCACCGTCGCCTTCGATATCGGTGACCCGCCACACGCGCACAGCGCCCGGCATGATCCGTTCGAGCCCCTGCACGAGCGCCTGCGCATCGGCCGCCATCGGCGGCGCAGCGCCGGTGTCTGCATTCACCGGCTCTTCGAGCAGCAGCAGCGTGAAGCTCGCCGGATCGTGCAGATCGTATAGCCGCGCCGTTCCGGGCGCCTGACCGAGCGGGCCGTCGAGCACGTGCACGAGTGCGTCGGGCGCCCGCTCGCCCGCACGCGGACCGCCGTCGAGCACACGCTCCAGCGTGAGCGGACTCTTCCGGTACTGCACGCCGAGCTCGCTGACCGTGCGCCGCACCGCATCGCGCATCGGCCCGAACGACACCAGCAGCGGCACGACATGATCGCGCAGCAGCTTCATCGCGCCGCGATCCGCCTCGACGATCTGCGTAATGAAGCCGGTTTGCCGCAACACGTCGCGCTCGATCGGATGGCGCTCGGCGTGATACGTGTCGAGCAGCCGTTCGGGCGTGCCCGCACCGAGCACGCGCGCAAGCTTCCAGCCGAGATTGAACGCTTCCTGGATGCCGGTGTTCATGCCCTGCGCGCCGGCCGGGCTGTGGACGTGCGCTGCGTCGCCCGCGAAGAATACGCGGCCGTGACGCAGTCGGTCGACCATCCGGCTATGCAGGTGGAAATAGGACGACCACGCGAGATCGCTCGGCGAGATCGACGCGCCAACGCGTGCGCGCACGATCGCCTCGCATTCCGCGAGCGACGGGGTCGGCGCATCGGGCGACGCATCGCTGCCGGGCGGCCGGTCGGCAACGAGCCGGTAACGGCCGCCGCCCATCGGAAACAGGCCCGCCATGCCTTCGGGCGTCGTGAACAGGTGGATCTCTTCGTCCGGCCAGTCGGGTATCGCCGCGAAATCGGCGAGCAGGAAAGTCTGTTCGAACGCCTGCCCGGTGAAGCTCATGCCGAGCAGATGCCTGACCGTGCTGTGCGCACCGTCGGCAGCGATCAGGTACGACGGCGCGAACGATTCGTCGCGGCCGTCGGCGCAGCGGATCGTCACGTCGAGCGACGTGCCGCCTGCGTCGCACGCGGTCAGCGTCGCGCCGCGCTCGACCGTCACGCCGAACCCGGCCAGATGCTCGGCGAGCAGCCGCTCGGTAATGCTCTGGTCGAGAAACAGCAGATACGGGTAGCGCGTTTGCAGCGGATCGAAATCGAGCCGCGCGATCACACGGCCATCGGCATGCAGCGCGGCCGCATGCGCGCGATGGCCGAGCGCGAGAAACGGCTCGACCGCGCGATGCTGCTCCAGCAGTTCGAGCGTGCGTGCCTGGATGCCGATCGCGCGCGAATACGGCGCGGGCGCGGCGAGGCGATCGATAATGCGCACCGGCACGCGGGCCCGCGCGAGGCTCATCGCCGCGGCAAGGCCGGTCGGCCCCGCGCCGACGATCAGCACGGGCGGGATATCGGGCAGTGTGTCAGCCATGAGAACCTCGATGACACGCGACCCTGCAAGTCTACGCCGCTCCGCGTGACGGGGCCATATGCCGACCGGTCGACACGCGGCACCCATGCGCGGTGTGGGAAAATACGCGCTTTCCGCCAGTTTTCGCGTCATGGATTCCGCATTCGACCGAGCGTATGCAGCACACCGCGCGGGCCGCCTCGCCGAGGCTGAGCACGGCTATCGCGCCGCGCTCGCCGCCAACCCCGCCGACGCAGACGCGCTGCATCTGTTCGGCGTGCTGCGGCACCAGCAGGGCCAGCACGCCGAGGCGGCCGATCTCGTCGGCCGCGCCGTCGCGCTGCGTCCGGACGATGCCGCGCTGCAGCTCAATCTCGGCAACGCGCTGAAAGCGCTCGGCCGGCTCGACGAAGCGATCGACCGCTTTCGCAACGCGCTGACGCTCGCGCCCGAATTTCCGCTCGCGCACTACAACCTCGGCAACGCGTATGCGGCTCTGCAGCGCCACGAGGATGCGATCGACGCGTTCGGCCGCGCGCTCCGGCTCACGCCCGACGACGCATCGATCCACAACAATCTCGGTAACGCGCTGAACGCGCTCGGCCGCCACGACGACGCGCTCGCCGCGTTCCGGCGCGCGCTCGAGCTGCGGCCCGGGCATGCGGGCGCGCACAACAACCTCGCGATGGCGCTGAACGCGATGGGCCGCGCCGACGACGCGATCGCGCACTTCCAGGCCGCGATCGCCGCGCAGCCGCGCTTCGTCGCCGCGCATTTCAATCTCGGCAACACGTTCGATGCGGTCGGCCGGCATGCCGAGGCGGCCGCCGCGTTCGAAGCCGCGCTCGCGCTGCATCCGCCGTTTCCGCTCGCGCTGTTCGGGCTCGCGAACGCACTGTGCGCGCAGGCACGCCACCGCGACGCACTGCCCTACTACGAGCGCGCCGTCGGTCTCGATCCGTCGTTCAGCCTGGCGTGGCTGAACCTCGGTAACGCGCATCACGCGCTCCGCGCGCACGAGATGGCGCTGCGCGCATTCGACCAGGCGTTGCGCGTAGAACCCGATCTCACGCTCGCACGGCTGCACCGCGCAGTCACGCTGCTGACGCTCGGCGACTTCACGCGCGGCCTGCCCGCGTACGAAGCGCGCCACGAGACGCCGGGCGCGATACCGCTCGGCACGCTGCCGCGCTGGCAGGGCGAGCCGATTGCGTCGCGCACGCTGCTGATCCGCGCGGAACAGGGGTTCGGCGACACGCTGCAGTTCGTCCGCTTCGTGCCGCTTGCCCGCGCACGCTGCGCGTGCGTCGTGCTCGAAGTCCAGCAGGAACTCGTGCCGCTGCTGGCGCCTGCCGCATCGCGCTGGCGCGTGACGCTCGTCGCGCAAGGCGCCGCGAAACCGCCGGCGGCGGACGTCGCCTGCACGCTGATGAGCCTGCCGTTCCTGCTCGGGCTTCAGCCGGCGGACATCGTCGGAGGCTCGCGCTACCTCGACGCGCCCGAAAGCGCTCGCCGGCGCTTTCGCGGCTCGCTCGGCGGGCAGTCGAAGCGCAAGTTCGGCCTCGCTTGGTCGGGGCGCCGCCAGGCACAGGAAAACCGTTCGATGCCGTTCGACGCGCTCGCGCCGCTGCTCGCGCTGCCGGACATCGACTGGATCGTGCTGCAGCCCGCGCTCGACGACGACGAACGTGCGCGCGTCGACGCGCATCCGCGCGTGCATCGCCTCGACGGCCGGCTGAACGACTTCGCCGATACGGCCGCGCTGATCGAACGGCTCGACGGCGTCGTCACGATCGATACGGCTGTCGCGCACCTCGCGGGCGCGCTCGGCAAGCCGCTGTGGGTCATGCTGCCGTTCGCGCCCGACTGGCGCTGGTTCACCGGCGACGACTGCCCGTGGTATCCGCAGGCCAGGATCGCCCGCCAGCCCGCACCGGGAGCATGGCTCGACGTAGCGGCCATGGTCGCCGACAAGCTGCGCGACGCCTGAACGAAGACGAAAAAAGGAGCGTGCTGCGCTCCCTTTTTTTCGATGCAATGCATGCGGCCGGCGCCGCGCGATGTGCAATATACGAGCGCCTGTCAGGCCGCCTTGTACTGATTGCGCGCGTCGGGCGTGCGGTACAGCACGAGCGTCGCGATCAGCCCGCAAATCGCGGCCACGCTCAGCCACAGCCCCGGCGCCGCCTTGTTGCCCGTCTGGTGGATCAGCAGCGTCGAGATCGCCGGCGTGAAGCCGCCGATCGTCGTCGCCAGGCTGTACGCGAGCGAGAAGCCGGCCGTGCGCACGTCGGCCGGCATCACTTCGGTCAGCGCGACGACCATCGCCCCGTTGTACGACGCGTACAGGAACGACAGCCACAGCTCGACCGCAAGCAGCCGCAGGAACGACGGATCGCCGACGAGCCACAGCACGGCCGGGTATGCCGACAGCAGCGTCAGCACCGTGAACGCGATCAGCACCGGGCGGCGGCCGATACGGTCGGACAGCGCGCCGGACAGCGGCAGCCACACGAGGTTGGAAATGCCGACGCAGACGGTCACGACGAGCGCGTCGAGCGACGACAGGTGCAACACTTCCTTGCCGAAGGTCGGCGTGTACGCGGTGATCATGTAGAACGACACCGTCGTCATGATCACCATCCCCATGCCGGCAACCACGATGCCCCAGTTGTCGAGCATCGAGCGCATGATCTCGCCCATCGACGGGCGGTGGCGCTTCGCGAGAAACTCGTCCGTTTCCTTCAGCGAACGACGGATCAGGAACAGGAACGGCACGATCAGGCAGCCGATCAGGAACGGAATGCGCCAGCCCCACGCGGTCATCTCCTCGACCGGCAGCGCGCGATTCAGCAGCACGCCGACGAACGCGGCGAACACGACGGCCACCTGCTGGCTGCCCGACTGCCACGACGTATAGAACCCCTTGTGGCCCTTCGTCGCGATCTCCGACAGGTAGACCGACACGCCGCCGAGTTCGACGCCCGCCGAGAAACCCTGCAGCAGCCTGCCGAGCAGCACGAGCACCGGCGCGAGCACGCCGATCGTCGCGTAGCCGGGTATCGAGGCCACCGTGAGCGTACCGAGCGCCATCAGCCCGAGCGTCAGGATCAGCCCCTTGCGGCGGCCGTGATGGTCGATGTACGCGCCGAGCACGATCGCACCGACCGGCCGCATCAGGAAGCCGGCGCCGAATACCGACAGCGACAGCATCAGCGACGCGAATGCGTTGCCGCTCGGGAAGTAGGTTTTCGCGATGGCCGACGCGTAATACCCGTAGACCATGAAGTCGTACATTTCCAGGAAGTTGCCGCTGACGACCCGGAACACGGTGCGGAATTTCGATTCCTGCGCGATGGCGTGTGACGCTGTGGACATGTTTTTCTCGCTCGGCTCGGATGGCGCGAATCCGCGCCGCATGGATCAGACGACGCCCGCGGCGCCGGACCGGCGCCCACGGGCATCGCTGCCCGCCGGCGGCGCGCCGCACGACGACGCGCGCACCGGCATGGTCCGCGAATGATGCCACGCCAAGCCGACATTTGCCTTGTGTCGCCCCTGCTGCCGCCGTCGCGGCATTCGACTCGTACGAGTCGCCCCGAAACGGGCGCGAAAATCAGACTGATTTGATCGACCGGCTCTCGCCAGCCGACCACAATGTCACGATTTGCGACGAGATTTCCGCGCCGCGGCCGGCACGGTTGCCTGTGTCGCACGGCGCACCGCCCTCATGACCCCATCGCCCCTCGTCCCCGTCGAAGGCGCGCTCGCCCGCCCTCGCATCGCTCCGCTCGATCACGTACCGCCGTTCGGCCGCGAATGGACCTTTCGCGGCGCGCCCGGTGCGCGGCCCGGCAAGCACTGCCTCGCCACACTGACGACGTCCTGCATCGACGTCGACCGGCCTCATCGCGCGTGCCGCTGGCAGCCATGGCCCGTGGCGGCGTCAGCACCGAATCCGGCAGGGGCGCCGGTCGCGCCGGCTGCAGTTGCCGGCAGACGCTCCCGGCACACCGTCCAGGGCTCTCGCGACCGACGTGCTATGTACGCAATCTGCTGGAGCATCGGCGCGTTCGGCATCATCGGCTGGCTGATCGCCGCGCACGAACCGTTCACGGGCTTCGAGCCTGCGCCCACGATCCAGATGGCCGTCATTGCGCCGGACCACACCACGTCATCGACCGGTACCGTGCGAGTTGCCGCAGTTCAGTCCGGTATGTCGACAAACACGTCACCTCGGCGCACGGTGGCGACACCCGTCACGAAGACTGCAGAATCGCCACCGGCCACGCACCATGCCGCGCCTCGTCCGGCGTCGCTTCGCACAAAGGCAACGTCCGACGTGCAGCACGCCGCCGCTGCATCGCCGCGTCGAACAAACGGCACGCGCACGACAGCGGCCCCGGCCCGGATACCGACCGTGCCGCAACTGGCTGCACGTCCGCCAGTCCTGAGCAATGCAGCCAGCACTCGCGCCCCCGATCGGCTCGCCCCGCCGCCGCGCTCGACGGACACACGCGATGCACACGACACACTCGACGATCCGCTCACGCTGATCGCGACGGCAAATACGCTGCGCGCCGCGCAGCCTGCCCGTGCGGCGCATGCGCCGGCCGCCGGCTTCGACTGGACATCGCAACTGTCCCATCGCCGCGTGACCGACATACCGGACGCGTTCGCGCGCTGACGGTCGCCCAATAAAAAACCCGGCGAAGATCGCTTCGCCGGGTTTTGCTCGTCTCTCCGTCCGTTTGACGACTCGTTACTTGTGCGAGGGCAGCCCCGTCTCGGTCTGCCTCTCGAGTTGCCGCACCTGCTCCTGCAGATCACGCAACTGCATCTGCGCGGCCCGCTTCTCGACCTGCAGCGCCTGCGCCTGCTCCTGGGCCGACTTTTGCCGCTGCACGACCTCGGCCTGCTGGCTGCGCGCGACGCTCAGATCGGCCTGCAACTGCTGCGCACGATTCGCCTGTAGCGCGATCACGCGTTCGAGGAACGCCTTCTGCGCCTGCAGCTCGGTACGGCGGATCTCGATATCCGCGAGCTGCGCGGTCTGCTGGACGAAGTTCGCATACACCATCTCCGCGCGGCTCTTCTCCTGCGACCGGATCACGCGCCACAGATGCTTGTCCTGGAACAGCGCGACGTAGTACGTCATCTCGCGCGGATCGAACATCAGGCTCGCACCGTAGCTGCCGTTGTACGTCGTGCGCATCTCGACGATCCGGCCGTCGTGCAGCATCTGCGTCAATTCGGCGACGTTACCTTGCGTGCTCGCGTCCGACGCGGATGCAGCCGGCGCCGCATCGCCGCTCAGGCTCGTGACCGCCGGACGCGTACCGGCGGCCGGCGCGGTCGCGTCGGCAGACCAGACCGCGCCCGCTTGTGCGCAGGCGGCCAGTGCAACGATCCACGTCGCGCATCGTGCAGGGAAAAAGTTTCGGAAAGCCAACGTCAGACTCCGGCGAACGAATCGGAACTCGCGATTATCGTTCAAAACGAAACGGCCGCATCTCGAAATTTATCGGGATGCGGCCGGACTGCGTGCGACACGAAGAATGCGGCTTGCTACAGACGGGTTTCGCGCGCCGCGCGCAGGAACGCATCGAGCAGCGGCGTGCAGTCGAGCAGCTCCGAGCCGCCCGCGCGATGGAACTCGGGGTGCCATTGCACGCCGACGACGAACGGCGAACGCCGATGGCGAATGCCCTCGATGATCCCGTCGCCGGCCGACACCGCCTCGATGTTCAGATCGCGGCCGAGATCGCGGATCGCCTGGTGGTGGATCGAGTTGACGATCGCTTCGCTGCGCCCGGGGAACATGCTTGCGAGCGTCGACGAGTCGGGGAAGCGGATGGCGTGGCGATGCTGGTCGTAATGCTCGCTCACGTGCGCATTCGCGGTCGGCACATCGGTGGCGATGTCCTGGTACAGCGAGCCGCCGAACGCGACGTTGATCAACTGGCAGCCGCGACAGACACCGAGCACGGGTTTGCCGGATTCGACGAACTCGTGCAGCAGCTCGAGTTCGTACATGTCGCGCACGCGGTCGCCCGGCCATTCGGGGCGGGCGTCCGACGCCGCGTAGGTTTGCGGCGACACGTCGGCGCCGCCTTGCAGCAGCAGGCCGTCGAGATGCTTCGCGTAGTCGCGCAGGCGGATATTGCTCGGGTGAATCATGCCCTGGTGGCCGACGGTCGGAATCATGAACACGAGCACGTCGCGCGACATCACCCAGTGTGCGATCGATTCCTCGAGATACTGCAGCGTCTTGCCCCGCAGCCCCTTCGCGCCCGGTTCCGGATGGAAGATCCGCGCCGACACGCCGATGCGCAGCGTGCGCTGCGTGATGCGCTGGCCGGCGCGGTCGAACAGCCGGCGCGCGCGCGCCGCGATGATCCGGCCGAACACCGACCACGGCGTGTCGCTCTGCTTCAGGTAGGCCGGCGGCGCATTCTGCGCGCTCGCGGGCGGCGGCCGCGGCGTATCGAAATCGGGCGGCGCGCCGAACCCGGGCGGCGGCGAGCCGGGCTTTGGCGGCGCGGCGGCGCCATCGCCCGCGGCGCCCGCCCCCCCCGGCTCGGATGCGGCCGTGACGGGCGACGCGCCGTCCACGGCGACGTTTTGCGCGGCAGCCTGCGCTGCCGGCGCATCGGGCGTTTTCGCCGGATCGGGACGGGGAGAATCGGAAGAAGCGGAAGAGGTGCCGGGCAGACCGGCCGGGGAAAGCGTGTTTTCGCTCATGACGATGGTCTGGTACGTCGCTCACGCGTATGGATAAACGAGGATTCATTATGCTTCAGTGCACGATCGCGCGGTAAACCTGCAACATCCTGTCGACATTGTTGCAAGTCGGTGGCAGGCCGTGCCGGGGCGCGCCCGCGTTCGCGTGCCGGCGACGCCACCGCGTCGCCGCGTGCACTGGACACCAGTGATATATCACAATAATATCCACGGATTGTCCATGCTTCCCGATCGCCCGCGCCATGATCGCGCCCCGTCCGGCCGCCGCGCCGCAACCCGCATGAATGCCCTGACCGACGTCATCCGCGACCGGCCCGCCGCGTCGGCGATCAGTCTCGCCGACCGCGCCTACGCGCTGATCCAGCGGGACATCATCACGATGCGCCTGAAGCCGGGCGCCGCGCTCAACGAGGCCGATCTGGTCGCGCGCACGGGGATCGGCCGCACGCCCGTGCACCAGGCCGTGCACCGGCTCGTGCTCGAAGGGCTGCTGTCCGTGATGCCGCGCAAGGGGCTGATGGTGCAACCGCTGTCGCTCGACGACATCGTCGCGGTAATCGACGTGCGGCGTATCAACGAAGCGCACTGCGCCGAACTCGCCGCGCGCCATGCGACGCCCGACGATCTCGCGCGCATGGCCGCACAGCTCGACGACGGGCAGGCCTGCGTCGACACGCACGACGTCGAAGGCATGATGGAGCTCGACCGCGCGTTTCATCAGGCGATCGCCGCAGCCGCGCGCAATGCGGTCCTCGCCGAAATCCTGCGCGCGCTGCACGAGCGCTCGCTGCGCTTCTGGTTCGTCACGCTGTCCGAACCTCACCATCTCGCCGACGTCCAGCACGAGCATCGCGAACTGTTCGAACGGCTGTCCGCGCGCGACGCCGCCGGCGCGCGCGCGGCCGTCGAGCGCCATATCGATTCGTTCCGCTCCACGCTTCTTCAACATCTTCGCCCCTGAGCCGCCCATGACCACGTTCACGCCCTTCCCCCCGCTCGCCCAGCTCGCCGCCGACCTCGCCGCCGGCCGGACCACGAGCCGCGCGCTCGTCGACGCCGCGCTCCACCGGATCGCCGATCCGTCGGGCCAGGGCGCCGTCGTCTTCACCGAAGTCGATGCCGACAACGCGCGCGCGGTCGCCGACGCGCACGACCGGCTGCGCGCCGCGGGCACCGTGCTGTCGCCGCTCGCGGGCATTCCCGTGTCGGTGAAGGACCTGTTCGACGTCGCGGGCCAGGTGACGCGCGCGGGCTCGCGCGTGCTCGACGGTGCGCCGGCCGCGCGCACCGATGCGGTCGCCGTCGCGCGGCTCAAGCGCGCGGGCGCCGTGCTGGTCGGCCGCACCAACATGAGCGAGTTCGCGTTCTCCGGGCTCGGGCTGAATCCGCACTTCGGCAATCCGCGCTCGCCGTACCACCGCGACGTGCCGGGCGACGCCCGGATTTCCGGCGGCTCGTCGTCGGGTGCGGCCGCGTCCGTCGCCGACGGGATGGCCGCCGTCGCGCTCGGCACCGACACGGGCGGCTCGATCCGCATTCCGGCCGCCCTGTGCGGGCTGACGGGCTTCAAGCCGACCGCGAGCCGGATCCCGACGCAAGGCGGCGTGCCGCTGTCGACGACGCTCGACTCGTTCGGCCCGATCGGCCTGACGGTCGCGTGCTGCGCGCTCGTCGACCGGATGCTCGCGGGCCTCGAACCGCACGTGCCGGCCGCACGGCCGCTCGAAGGCGTGCGGCTCGGCGTGCTGACGAACTACGTGACGGACGGCGTCGATGCCGATGTCGCGGCCGCGCTCGACGCCGCGCTCAAGCATCTCGAAGCCGCCGGCGCGATCGTCACGGAAGTGCGCTTCTCCGCGCTCGACCGGCTGCCCGACATCAACCGCTTCGGCTTCTCGCCGATCGAGGCGTACGCGTGGCATCGCCCGCTGCTCGCGCAGCACCGCGACCAGTACGACCCGCGCGTGCTGACGCGGATCCTGAAGGGCGAACCCGCGAGCGCGGCCGACTATCTCGACCTGCTCGCCGCGCGCGCCGCGATGCTCGACGAAGCCGCGCACACGGTCTGGTCGCGCTTCGATGCACTCGTCGCGCCGACGGTGCCGGTCGTGCCGCCGCGCATCGCGGAACTCGAAGCGGACGACGCCGCGTTCACGCGCACCAATGCGCTGATCCTGCGCAACCCGAGCGCGTTCAACTTCCTCGACGCGTGCGCGCTGTCGCTGCCGTGCCATCCGCGCGACGCGGCGCCGGTCGGCCTGATGCTCGCGGCAGCGCCGCATCGCGACGACGCGCTGCTCGCGATCGGCCAGGCGGTCGAGGCCGTGCTGAACACGATCCGCTGACCGCGCCAGCCGATCGACGGCGGGCGATGCGCGCGGTGCGGCAGGGTGCCGCACGCGCGTTGTCAGTTTCGTGCCAGACCGTTCGCGCTAAAATCGCGCGATTGTTTTCCGGACCGACCCACGAGGAACCCCGCCGACATGAACGACTACACGCTTGCGCTACGCCGCGAACGCCGCCTGCTGATGCTGCTCGGATGGGTGTGCATCGCCCTGCTGGCCGGTGCGCTGTACCTGCAGTACGTGAAGAACGAAGATCCGTGCCCGCTGTGCATCATCCAGCGCTACTTCTTCGCCGCGATCGGGATCTTCGCGTTCCTGGCCGCCGGGATCCGCCACTGGCGCGGCATCTGGGTGCTCGAGCTGCTGATCGCGATCGCCGCGGCCGGCGGCGGCGGCACCGCCGCTCGGCACCTGTCGATCCAGATGAATCCGGGCTTCAGCTGCGGCTTCGACACGCTGCAGCCGATCGTCGACAGCCTGCCGCCCGCGCAATGGTTCCCCGGCATGTTCAAGGTCGCCGGGCTGTGCGAGACCGTCTACCCGCCGATCCTCGGCATCCTGCTGCCCGGCTGGGCGCTGATCGGCTTCGCCGCGATCCTGATTGCGGTCGTCGCAAGCCTCTGGCGTCATCGCCGCAAGCTCGCGGCCTGACCGGCCGGCCGCTTCAGCGGCGCCCTGCGCGCGCGGCCCGCTCAGTCGGGCCGCGCAGCCGCCGGTCCGTCGTCGCCCGGCCGTGCCGGACGCCTTCGCAAGCCGCATCCGGCCAGCCACACGTAAACCCCTACCCCGCCACTGCCCGGATTTCCGGGCGAACGCGCGTCGCGCGACTGCCGCATCCGCGCCCCGTCACGCCTGCGTTTCGGCCCGATGTGCACGCAGCGGCGCCCCGATCCCGCGCGGCGGGCCTATGATCGACATGATCGCCTCCTGATAGCCCGGATCACCGCCCGGCAATGTTCCCGTCGCCTTGCGGTGCTATCTTCCTGACTGGATGGCGATCTACGTGCGCGAGGCCAGGCGGTCTCACCGCCCCCTGCGTAACGCGCGCCCGATCCGCAATGTCGACTGGATTCATCATGACAACGCAAACCATCCGCATCGGTCACCCTCATGGTGTACGCGTGTCCGGCGGCACCGCCCGCACGCGCGTTCAGCGCGCCGCCGCACTGCATCGGCCGTGCGGCCGGCCTGCCCCGCTCCCGTCCGTCCTCGTTGCCGCCGCGCCCGCCAGCCCGCGCCGCGTGTCGTGCTGCGTCGTCCCGAACGGAGCGTGCTGATGGAAGCCTGGCTCGGCGATCTGCAGCAACTGCTCGCGCACGGCGAAGCGGCCGTGCTCGTCACGGTCGCGCACACCGACGGCTCCGCGCCGCGCGAAGCCGGCACCAAGATGCTCGTCACGCGCGACACGGCCCGCCATACGATCGGCGGCGGTCATCTGGAATGGAAGGCAATCGAGATCGCGCGGCATCTGCTGAAGGATGGCGCGCACGTGCCGCATGCGCGCAGGCTCGAGCGGCTCGCGCTCGGCCCGAGCCTCGGCCAATGCTGCGGCGGCGCGGTCGTGCTCGCGTTCGAGCGGCTCGACGTGGGCGATCTCGGCTGGATCATGTCGCTCGCGAAGCGCGTCGCGGCCGGCGCCGCGACCGTGCGTAGCGTATCATTCGGCCCCTCGCCGGGCGCGCCGCTGCTGAGCGAGCCCGAATCGGAAGCCGCGCGTGCCGACTGCCTGCTGTGGGAAACCGGCGGCGTGGCGCTGATGACCGAAACGATCGCGCCGTATGCGTTCCCCGTCGTGCTGTTCGGCGCCGGGCACATCGGCGCCGCGCTCGTGAAGGTGCTGGCGACGCTGCCGTGCCACGTGCGCTGGATCGACGGGCCCGATGCGGTGTTCCCGCCGGCCGACGTGCTCGCCGGCATCGGCAATCTCGCGATCGAGGCGGCCGCTGCCCCGGCGGACGCCGTCGACACGGCACCGCCGCAGTCCTACTTCGTCGTGATGACGCACGACCACGCACTCGATTTCGTGCTGGCCGAGCGCATCCTGCGACGCGGCGACTATGCGTACTTCGGGATGACCGGCTCGCACGCGAAACGCGTGCAGTTCGATCATCGCCTCGCGGCCATCGGCATCGACCCGGCCCAGGTCGCGCGGATGCGCTGCCCGATCGGTGTCGAAGGCATCATCGACAAGGCACCCGAAGTAATCGCGATCTCGGTGGCCGCGCAGTTGCTGCAGGCCGTCGAGGCGAACGCGAACGCGCAGGCTTCCCCTACCTACTGACCGACCAAGAACGACGCCATGACCCCGACATTCAAGGACAAGATTGCCCGTGCGCCGAAAGCGGAGCTGCACATCCATATCGAAGGCTCGCTCGAGCCCGAACTGATTTTCGCGCTCGCGCAGCGCAACGGCGTGAAGCTCGCGTACGACTCGATCGACGCGCTGCGCGCCGCGTACGCGTTCACCGACCTGCAGTCGTTCCTCGACATCTATTACGCAGGCGCAAGCGTGCTGCTGACCGAGCAGGATTTCCACGACATGACGGCCGCGTATTGCGAACGCGCGCTCGCCGACAACGTCGTTCACACCGAGCTGTTCTTCGACCCGCAGACGCACACCGAACGCGGCGTGCCGATCGAGACGGTCGTCGCGGGCATCGAGCGCGCACTCGCCGATGCCGAGCAGCGCGGGCTGTCGAGCAAGCTGATTCTGTGCTTCCTGCGCCACCTGTCCGAAGAGGACGCGCTCGCGACGTTCGAATCCGCATTGCCGCTGTTCGAGCGCTATCGCCATCGCCTGATCGGCGTGGGTCTCGACTCGTCCGAGCTCGGCCATCCGCCGACGAAGTTCGCGCGCGTGTTCGACAAGGCGCGCGCGCTCGGGCTGAAGCTCGTCGCGCACGCGGGCGAGGAAGGCCCGCCGGCGTACATCTACGAAGCGCTCGACGTGCTGAAGGTCGACCGGATCGACCACGGCGTGCGCAGCATCGAGGACGCGGCGCTCGTCGAACGCCTCGCGCGCACGCGCACGGCGCTCACCGTCTGCCCGCTGTCGAACCTGAAGCTGTGCGTGTTCGACGACATGGCGAAGCACACGCTGAAGGCGCTGCTCGACCGCGGCGTCGCGGTGACGATCAACTCCGACGATCCGGCCTATTTCGGCGGCTACGTCAACGAAAACTACTTCGCGACGGCCGAAGGGCTGCGCCTCACCGATGCCGAAGTCCATGCGGTGATCCGCAACGGCTTCGAGGCGTCGTTCATCGACCCGGCGCAGCGCGATGCACTGATCGCGCGCCTCGACGCGTACTGGCAGGCCGCGTGACGGCCCGCATCGAGGTGCGCTGGACAGATGAAACACGGTAACGGCATCCGCTTCGCGACTCCCGGTCCGGCCCTGCGTCGAGCCGAACGCTTGCATGCACCCGGCGCGAACGCGTTCAACGCGTTCGCCGCCCGCCGGCGCGTGCGGTCGCGGCTTGCCGTCCCGTTCGCCGCCGCATCGGTCGCGATCGCCAACGCTGCGAGATTCGCGGGCAATCACGCGCTGGCGGCCGCGGCCGCCACGAGCGCTTGCGCAATCGCATCCGGACGCGCCGCACGCAGTGTGTCGCGGCGACTCGCGAAGCGGCGCCCGGCAGCCGCGCGGGCGGCGCCGTCCATGCCGTCGCCCGCGCGGCGTCGATCGCTTTCTTCTGTTCGCCTTACCTTGATGCAGGGCCATTCGTCATGACGCAAACCGCTTTTCGTTCCCAACTGCTGACCTTCAACGGCGACCCGGCTAAATCGAGCCAGGCCGCGAACTACGAGACCGACGGCCTCCTGATCGTCGACGACGGCAAGGTTGTCGCGGCCGGTCCGTATGCGCAGCTCGCCGCGACGCTCGCGCGCGACGCGATCGTCCATGACCTGCGCGACAAGCTGATCGTGCCCGGCTTCATCGACACGCACATCCACTATCCGCAGACGGACATGATCGCGTCGCCGGCGCCGGGCCTGCTGCCGTGGCTCGACAAGTACACGTTCCCGACCGAGCGCCAGTTCGGCGATCCCGAGCATGCGCGCGAAGTCGCCGACTTCTTCGTCGACGAACTGCTCGCCTGCGGCACGACGAGCGCGCTCGTCTACTGCACGGTGCACAAGCAGTCGGCCGACGCGCTGTTCGCGGCGAGCGACGCGCGCGACCTGCGGATGATCGCGGGCAAGGTGCTGATGGACCGCAACTGCCCCGAATTCCTGCGCGACACCGCGCAATCGGGTTACGACGACAGCGCCGAGCTGATCGGCCGCTGGCACGGCAAGGGCCGCCAGATGTACGCGCTCACGCCGCGCTTCGCGCCGACGTCGACCGAGGCGCAGCTCGAAGCGTGCGGCGAACTCGCGCGCCGCCATCCGGACGTGTTCGTGCAAAGCCACGTCGCGGAAAACGTCGACGAGGTGAAATGGGTGGCCGAGCTGTTCCCCGGCCACCGCAGCTATCTCGACATCTACGATCGCTACGGGCTGCTGCGGCCGCGCGCGGTGTACGGCCACTGCATCCACCTCGACGACGAGGACCGCCGCCGGATGGCCGAGACGCGCACCGTCGTCGCGCACTGCCCGACGTCGAACTTCTTCCTCGGCAGCGGGCTGTTCGATTTCGACAAGGCCGGCGAATACGACGTGCCCGTCACGCTCGCCACCGACGTCGGCGGCGGCACGTCGTTCTCGATGCTGCAAACGATGAACGAAGCGCACAAGGTCGCGCGGCTGTCGGGCCACCACCTGAGCGCGACGCGGATGTTCTGGCTCGCGACGGCCGGCGCCGCGCAGGCGCTCGACCTCGCCGACACGGTCGGCACGCTCGCGCCGCGCACCGAGGCCGACTTCGTCGTGCTCGATCCGCAGGCCACGCCGCTGCTCGCGCGCCGCACGAAGCGCGCGGATTCGCTCGAGGAGTTGCTGTTCGCATTGGCGCTGCTCGGCGACGACCGCGCGGTGTACCGCACCTATGCGGCGGGCAAGCTCGTCCACGAACGCGGCGCGGCCCGCCGCGCGGCCGCAGCGTAACTGCCCGCCGGGCTTCCGTCCCGGCATGCGCGGCGACGCGTCCACCGCCGCGCATGCCGGGTAGCCGAAGGCGCCACGCGCCGATCGTGTCCCAGTGCGCCTCGCAACCCTACCCGGCCGCTTTCCCGCCCGCGACACACCGTGCTAGAATTCGCCGCTCATTGGGGAGTAGCCGCTCCGCTCGATGCCTCGCGCCCCCAGCGCTCATCGTGACGGAGGCGTCCGTCAACAGACTTGGCCGTTCGGCCATGGCGGACGCAGCCACCTAGGCCTGGCGAGACCGATGGTTCACAGTGCGCCGCATCAGGGCCCGGCGCGCCGTGGATCGTCGCTCGCACGCACAACATCGGCCCGCGGAACCCCATACGTGTCCCAAGCCTTCCTGATTTCCACCGGCGCCGTCGCCCTCGCTGAAATCGGCGACAAGACCCAACTGCTGTCCCTCGTGCTGGCCGCGCGCTATCGCAAGCCGGTGCCGATCATCCTCGGCGTGCTCGTCGCGACGCTCGTGAACCACGGTTTCGCCGGCGCGCTCGGCGAATGGCTCGGCGCGCTCGTCACGCCGTCGATCATGCGCTGGGCGCTCGCGTTCTCGTTCATCGCGATGGGGTTGTGGATCCTCGTGCCGGACAAGCTCGATGCCGACGAAGCCAATGCCAACCGTTCGCGGCTCGGCGTGTTCGGCGCGACCCTCGTCGCGTTCTTCCTCGCGGAAATGGGCGACAAGACGCAGATCGCGACCGTCGCGCTGGCCGCGCGTTTCCAGGACTACATCGGCGTCGTGGCCGGCACGACGTTCGGGATGATGCTCGCGAACGTGCCGGCGATCCTGCTCGGCGACCGCTTCGCGCACCGTCTGCCGACGAAGCTCGTGCACGGGATCGCGGCCGTGCTGTTCGTCGTGCTCGGCGCGCTGGCGCTGCTGGGCGTCGGGGTCTGACGGACGGAGGTGGCCGGCGCGGCCGGGCGGCCGGGCGGCCGCGCCGTTGCTGACGCAGCGTTACTTCGCGACCGCCGCGCCCGAAGCCGGCGCAGCCGGCACCGCACGCTCGTTGGCGGCCGGCGCCGCCGGGCCGCCGCGCTTGTCGACCGGCAGCCGGACCGAGCGGACCGCGCCGTTCGACAGCGGGAAATCGGCGAGCGCGCTGCGCGCAAGGAACGGCATCGCGTACAGCAGCGTGCCGTTGTCGCCGGTCGTGCGCGCGGACACGTTGTAAACCTCCTTGCCCGTCGCGCGCTCGGTGATGCGGATGCCGAGCGTGTAGTCGAACACCTGGTACGTCTGCGCGACGTAGCCGGCCGGCATCGGCCCCCAGGGCCCCCACGGGCCCCACGGCCCGCGCCGCCAGTACGGCCCCGGCCCGACGAACCAGGGATCGTAGTAGACGGGTTGCGGCACCGTCACGAGATCGCTGCCGACCGCATAGGTCAGCCCGACGAGATACCGCGCCTGCGCCTGCGGCACCTGCCGGAACGCATACGCGGACAGCTCGCTCGCGACGATCGGCTCGTAGGTCGATTGCTCGATGCTGTTCTTCTGCGCCTCGGTGCGCGTAAACGCATAGGTGCGTGTCGCGTCGCTGCCGCTCCAGTCGGAGAAGGCCGTGACCTGGGTCGTCACGTAGCTGGTGCAGCCCGTCAGCAGCGCCACGCACAGCGCCGCCGCCCAGCCCGTACCGCGAAAAATCCATTCGCGTTTCATGTTGATCCTCGTCGATCCGTCACCCGTTCGTCGCACCGCGCGAACCGGACGGGATGCCGATAATACGCGGACTGCCGGAACCGGTAAAAAGTTCGCGCGGCACGCAGCCGCAAGCCTTTGTACAATGGCCCGGTTCGCCCGGCCCGTGCCGCGGGCCCGTCCCCCACTCCACCGATCTCGACGACCATGTCCGACAACGCCTCCTCCACCGTGATCCGCCGCGCCGACTACACGCCGCCGGCCTTCCTCATCGATTCCGTCGCGCTCGAATTCGATCTCGCGCCGGCTCGCACGATCGTCAGGAATACGATGCGCGTGCGCCGCAATCCGGACGCCGCGCCCGCGCCGCACCTGGAGTTGATGGGCGAGGCGCTCGAATTCCTCGACGCACGGCTGGATGGTGCGCCGTTTGGTGCCGTGCGCGCGCACGAGCACGGGCTGACCGTCGAGAACGTCCCCGACGCATTCGAGCTGACGCTCGAAAGCGCATGCGCGCCCGACCAGAATACGACGTTGTCGGGCCTGTATGTGTCGAGCGGCAACTTCTTCACGCAATGCGAAGCCGAAGGCTTCCGCCGCATCACCTACTTCCTCGACCGCCCCGACGTGATGGCCTCGTACACGGTCACGCTGCGCGCCGACAAGGCCGCGTACCCGGTGCTGCTGTCGAACGGCAACCTCGTCGATTCGGGCGATCTGCCCGACGGCCGCCACTTCGCGAAATGGGAAGACCCGTTCCGCAAGCCCAGCTACCTGTTCGCGCTCGTCGCGGGCAAGCTCGTCGCGATCGAGGAAAAGATCACGACCGGCTCGGGCAAGGAGAAACTGCTGCAGGTGTGGGTCGAGCCGGCCGATCTCGACAAGACGCGTCACGCGATGGATTCGCTGATCCACTCGATCCGCTGGGACGAAAAGCGCTTCGGCCTCGAGCTCGATCTCGACCGCTTCATGATCGTCGCGGTCGGCGACTTCAACATGGGCGCAATGGAAAACAAGGGGCTCAACATCTTCAACACGAAGTACGTGCTGGCGAACCCCGAGACCGCGACCGACACCGACTTCGCGAACATCGAATCGGTGGTCGGCCACGAGTACTTCCACAACTGGACGGGCAACCGCGTGACCTGCCGCGACTGGTTCCAGCTGAGCCTGAAGGAAGGCCTGACGGTATTCCGCGACCAGGAATTCTCGGCCGACATGGCCGCGGGCGACGACGTCGAATCGGCGGCCCGCGCGGTCAAGCGCATCGAGGACGTGCGCGTGCTGCGCCAGCTGCAGTTCGCCGAGGACGCGGGCCCGATGGCGCACCCGGTGCGCCCGGAGAGTTACGTCGAGATCAACAACTTCTACACGATGACCGTCTACGAGAAAGGCTCGGAAGTCGTGCGGATGTACCAGACGCTGTTCGGCCGCGACGGCTTCCGCAAGGGGATGGACCTGTACTTCAAGCGCCACGACGGCCATGCGGTGACCTGCGACGACTTCCGTCACGCGATGGCCGATGCGAACGGGCGCGACCTCGCGCAGTTCGAGCGCTGGTACAGCCAGGCCGGCACGCCGCGCGTGTCGGTGCGCACCGCGTACGATGCAGCCGCGCGCCGCTATACGGTCACGCTCGCGCAGGGCTACGGCGACGCGTCGCCGGCCGCGCGCGAAACGCAGCAGGGGCCGCTCCTGATTCCGTTCGCGATCGGCCTGATCGGCCGCGACGGGCGCGACCTGCCGCTGCGCCTGGACGGCGAAGCCGCCGCATCGGGCGCGACGCGCGTGCTCGATTTCACTGAAACCGAGCAGACCTTCACGTTCGTCGACGTGCCGGAAGCGCCGCTGCCGTCGCTGCTGCGCAACTTCTCGTCGCCGGTGATCGTCGAGTACGACTACAGCGACGACGATCTCGCCTTCCTGCTCGCGCACGACAGCGACCCGTTCAACCGCTGGGAGGCCGGCCAGCGCCTCGCGACGCGCGCGCTGCTGACGCTCGCGTCGCGCGCTGCCGCGAACGAGCCGCTCACGCTCGGCGAGAACTTCGTCGCCGCGTTCCGTCGCGTACTGACCGATGAAAGCCTGTCGCCGGCGTTCCGCGAACTCGCGCTGACGCTGCCGTCGGAAACCTATCTCGCCGATCAGATGGCAGAGGCCGATCCGGCTGCCGTGCATCGCGCGCGCCTGTTCGTGCGCCGCCAGCTCGCGACCGCGCTGCGCGCCGACTGGCTTGCCGCGTACGAGCAGCACCAGACGCCCGGCGCCTACGAGCCGACGCCGGAAGCCTCGGGCCGCCGCGCGCTGAAGAACCTCGCGCTCGCGTATCTCGCCGAGCTCGACGATCCGGCCGATGCCGTGCGCCTCGCCACGGCCCAGTACGACGCGGCGAACAACATGACCGATCGCGCGGCTGCGCTCGGCGCGCTGCTGTCCGCGGCCGCCGCAGGGGCGAGCGAGCCGGCCGAGCATGCGCTCGACGACTTCTACCGTCACTTCGAGAAGGAGGCTCTCGTGATCGACAAGTGGTTCGCGATGCAGGCTGCGCAACGCGGCACACCCGCGCAGCCGACGCTCGCGAAGGTTCGCAAGCTGCTCGCGCACCCCGCGTTCAACCTGAAGAATCCGAACCGCGCGCGCTCGCTGATTTTCAGCTTCTGCGCGGCCAACCCCGCGCAGTTCCATGCGGCGGACGGCTCGGGTTACGCGTTCTGGGCCGAACAGGTGCTCGCGCTCGACGCGATCAACCCGCAGGTCGCGGCGCGCCTCGCGCGCTCGCTTGAACTGTGGCGTCGCTTCACGCCCGCGCTGCGCGACCGGATGCGCTCAGCGCTCGAGCAGGTTGCCGCCGGCGCGAAATCGCGCGACGTGCGCGAGATCGTCGAGAAGGCGCTCGCCTGACGCAAGCGACCGCATCGCGCCCGCGCGATAAAGCCGGTGCCGCGTGACGCGGCGTCGGCTTTTTTCATTGCGCGAGTGCGGCTGGAACCGAGCGGAATCGCAGGGTCTGACCGCGCGGTTTGCCGCTGCGGCGATGTGCGCTCCGCCCGTCGCCGACGCCGGAAACCGGGCCGATCCGGCCGCCCGGCCTTGTAACCGGACGAAAAAAGCCGGCGGCACGCGAGGCGCGACGGGTAAAATTGCGGCAATTCAAGGATTCTTTGGCCTTTCGGAGTCTGTCATGTCCATTGCCCGCCGCACCACGCTGTCGAAGTTCCTGATCGAACAGCAACGTGAGACCAACAACCTCCCCGCCGACCTGCGCCTGCTGATCGAAGTCGTCGCCCGCGCGTGCAAGGCGATCAGCTACAACGTGTCGAAGGGCGCGCTCGGCGAAGCGCTCGGTACCGCCGGCAGCGAGAATGTCCAGGGCGAAGTGCAGAAGAAGCTCGACATCCTGTCGAACGAGATCCTGCTCGACGCGAACGAATGGGGCGGCAACCTCGCCGCGATGGCGTCGGAAGAAATGGAAACGTTCTTCCCGATCCCCGCGAACTACCCGCGCGGCGAATACCTGCTCGTGTTCGATCCGCTCGACGGGTCGTCGAACATCGACGTGAACGTGTCGATCGGCACGATCTTCTCGGTGTTGCGCTGCCCGGACGGCAAGCTGGCAACCGAGGAATCGTTCCTGCAGCCCGGCACGCAGCAGGTCGCGGCCGGCTACGCCGTCTACGGCCCGCAAACGGTGTTCGTGCTGACGACCGGCAACGGCGTGAACTGCTTCACGCTCGATCGCGAAGTCGGCTCGTGGGTGCTCACGCAGAGCAACATGCAGATCCCGGCCGACACGCGCGAATACGCGATCAACGCATCGAACGCGCGCCACTGGTACGACCCGGTCAAGCGCTATGTCGACGAGCTGAACGCCGGCAAGGACGGCCCGCGCGGCGACAACTTCAACATGCGCTGGATCGCATCGATGGTCGCCGACGTGCATCGGATCCTGAACCGCGGCGGCATCTTCATGTACCCGGCCGACAAGCGCACGCCCGATCGCCCGGGCAAGCTGCGCCTGATGTACGAAGCGAATCCGATGTCGTTCATCGTCGAACAGGCGGGCGGCGCCGCGACGACCGGCACGCAGCGCATCATGGAAGTGCAGCCGACGGGCCTGCACCAGCGCGTGCCCGTGTTCCTCGGTTCGAAGAACGAAGTCGAGCGCGTTACCGGCTATCACGACGAAGCCGAATAATTTGCACTGCAGCACTGGACGGAGATGCGCGACGCAAGTACAATCGCGCCTCGCGATGTGGCCCTGACCGGCCGCATTGCAGTGAAGTGAAAGCGGGAAGTCCGCCGGATCGATGGTTTCGCGAAGCAGCAGCAGTAGCAAGCTGAAAAAAAGTTCGCAAAACCTATTGCCAAGATCTCGGATTTGACCATATAATCTCATTTCTCTGCTGCCGGTGTAGCTCAGTTGGTAGAGCAGCGCATTCGTAATGCGAAGGTCGTAGGTTCGACTCCTATCTCCGGCACCAAGACATAAAGGTCTGACAAGCATCGCTTGTCAGACCTTTTCTCTTTTCCGGCGCCGAAATCGCGCGGCCCGCCTTCTCTCCGCGTCGCGCTCCGGCGATTGCAGTCGCCGGACCACTCCGCCCTCTCCCCGCAACACGGCAACCACACTCGGCACGGTCACCTGACCGATCTCGTCGCGCCGCTTCACCGCGTTTTGCTTCACGCTCGATGGGGTGTCCGATCCGGGCGCTGGCCGATCTCGAACGACGCCTGCACGATGCGCGGATGCCGTTCGCATTCGGCACGCTCGCACGACACGCGATGCCGCGGCAACCGGCCGGTGTCGGCCGTGACGACGGCGGCCGGCTGTTCGACATGTACGGTGCGCGCGACGGCACCGTCAACCTGGGGCGCACTGACGAACATGTACTCGGCCGCGGGCAAGACGCTCGCTCCGACGACGTGGCCGCCGCGCTCGAACGCGCGCTCCGTCCGCATGCATCGACCAATCCTTAGGATGCCGCATGATGACCGACGCCGAACGCGACACGCCCTATACCGACCTGTTCCGAACGATGACCCGTATCGGCGAAGCCGGCGCATCGCTCTTTCTCGCCCGTTTCGCACTGCTGTCGATCGAGGCGATCGGCGACACCGCGACCGTCGCGCGGCTGATCGCCGTCGCAGGCGACGGACTGCCCGATGCGGGCATGCAAGCATCGACGCACGAAAGGCACGGTTCCTGACTGACGGACTTTATCGACGACCGATTCTTACGGATTCATTGCGCCATGCATCGTCCGCGCACGCGCCGCGCCGTAGGCAGACGAATTCCCTGGAAAATCCGCTTGAGGGTGCATAACATTACTTAACGATCCTGACCCGCCTATCGCGTTACATTGCGGGGGCGGCGCGGCGGGTCGCAACGCCGCCTTCACCCAGCTTGCGGCGCGACAGCCGAAGTCCGGTCATTTCGACTCAACTCAAGGAGAGGACCACCATGACTCATGGCTTGATTATGTGGCTCATCATCGGCGCGATCGCCGGCTGGCTTGCCGGCGTGCTCGTCAAGGGCGGCGGCTTCGGGCTGATCGTCGACATCATCGTCGGGATCGTCGGCGCGGTGATCGGCGGCTGGCTCGCCGGGCTCCTCGGCATCAGCATCGGCAGCGGCTTCATCGGCTCGGTGATCGTCGCGGTCATCGGCGCGGTGATCCTGCTGTTCGTGATCCGGCTATTCAAGCGAGCGGCCTGACGCTTCTCTCCACGCGCCTTCGGGCGCGTTTCCGCATCAGGCCGGCGCGCGGCCCGTTCACCGCGCGCCGCCGGCTCGTTCAGCGCCTCACGCGCCGCGACCAGCCGCCGAGCACGTCGGCCGTCAGCAACCCGCAGCGCGCTTCGCGTACGCCATCGCGCCCGATCCACACGGTGCACGGCATTTCCCCTCTCCATCCCGCATCGAGCACCGCGAACCACAGCGCACCACCGGCCGCGAACGATTTCACAGCGACCATTTCAGTTCTCCATAGAAAGTGCGGCCCGGATACGGATGGAACACGTAGTAGCGGCGGTCCGTCAGGTTGTCGATGCCGACCGAAGCGGTCCAGTGACGGTCGAAGCGGTAGCGCGCCTTCAGGTCGACGACCGTGAACGAGCTCGTGCCGCCGTAGACGTCCGGATTCACGTCGCTGTTGTCGAGCGTGTTGAACTGGCGGCCCGAATAGCGCACGCCGACGCTCGCGAGCCAGTGCTCGTCGAAGCGATACGACGCGAGCAGGTTCGCGCGCATGCGCGGAATACGCGGAAAACGCGAGCCGACATACGCGGGATTCGCGGCATCGGCAAGGATCTGCGCGTTGCTCGCCGATACGTTCGCGTCGATCGCGAGCCCCTTCAACCCGACGTTCTCGCCGCCGAACGCGAGTTCGACGCCGCGCACGCGCACGCGGTCGACGTTCGAGATGTTGGTGACGGTCGACGCGCCCGACACGGTGGTCTGGCTGTAGATCGAATCGCGCAGGTCGCTCTGGAACACGCTGGCGCGCACGACGCCGACGCCCACGTCGCGTTCGGCCGTGAAGTCCCAGTCGATCGCCTTTTCCGGCCGCAGGCTCGGGTTGTTGTTGACGATCGCGTTGTTCGAGATCGTGCCCTGGAACAGCTCGCCGACCGTCGGGAATCGCGTGCCGGTCGCGAACGACAGCCGGAAGCGCCAGACCTCCGTCGCGTCCCATTGCAGCGCGACTTTCGGCGACAGCGCGTTCGCGCCGCGGTCCGCATAGCCGAGCGTGCCGGCTGCGTTGCCGAGCGCGCCGCCGTATGCATCCCAGCGCTCGTAGCGCAGCCCAAGCGTCGCGAGCCAGCCCGGCGCGAAGCGCCACGCATCCTGCCCGAACAGCGCCTGCGTGCGCGTATCGCCGCGATAGACGCTCGACAGCGACGTGGTCGGCCCGGCCAGCCAATCGGCCGTGTTGTATGTGACGTTGCGCAGGAAGTAATTGTCGTAGTGATAGCCGAACGTGAACGTGTGGCCCTTCACTTCCGGCGCCTCGGCCTTCAGGTCGAGCGTGCGCCAGCCCGTGCCATCGCCCTGGAACAGCGTGCCCGCGCCGCCCTGCACGGTCGACGCCGCGCGCAGCACGTCGCGCGACACGTCGTACGCGGACACGACGCCCGACAGCCGCCAGCCGGAATCGAGCCGGCCGTTCAGGCCGAGCGCATACAGCCAGTTCTCCTGGTCGCCGCGCTGCGGCGCGAACGCATTCGGCGCGATGGTCATGTTCCGGCCGCCGATCGACACGTTGCCGCCGTACACCCGATTGCCGGCCGCATCGCGCAGGAAGGATTCGCCGTGCTGCCGGTAATGGTTCTCCCAATGCCCGAGCGTGAGCGTCGCGTCGACATGGTCGGTGAACGCGTAGCCCATCCGGACCGTCTCGTTGAGCTGCTCGGTCCGCTCGATCGTCTGCGCGCCGACGATCGTCCGCGGCTTGCCGTTGGGCCCGATGTCGGTCGCGGCGCCGGTCACGGGTACGGCAGCGCCCAGCTTCGGGTTGTAGGCCGGATTGGGGCTCGCGTACTGCATCGGCTGCCCGTCGTTCTCCAGCCGGTCGAGCGACAGTGCGAACCAGAACCGGCCGACGCGGTTCGCGACCCGCGCGGTCTGGTGATTGCCGCCGAAGCTGTCCGCGAACCCGTAGCCGTCGTGGTAGCGCTGCGTAAAGAACTGCGTCGACAGCGACGCCTCGAGTTTTTCCGGGCGGCGCGTCGCGAGCAGCACGGTCGAGCCGATCGAGTTACCGGGATACAGCGCGGAAAAAGGGCCATAAAGCACGTCGACGCGCGCGATGTCGTCAGGCGGAATCAGCGACCAGCGCGGCGGATACGCATAGCTCGAGCCAAGCAGGTTCGACAACAGCACGCCGTCGGCGTAGACGAGCCCACGCGCGCTCTGCAGTTCGTTAAAGTCGCGGCCCGCGAACACGCTGTTGCGGTCACCGATATAGCGCTTGCGAACCATCAGGTTCGGTGCGTATTTCAGCGCGTCCTCGGTGGTAACGTTGGTATGCGTATCGATCTGCTCACGCGTGATCGACTCGACGACGGCCGGCGTGTCCGGATCGACGGGTTGCCGCTGCGCGGTCACGCTGACGGCGGTCAGCGTATCGCCGGCCGTGGCAGCCGACGCGGCTGCGACAGCAGAGGCCGGCGCGGCTCCGACGGATCGATCGATACCGTTGCGGGCCGGATCGTTGCGTGCATCATCCGGTGAGGCCGCGTGGGCGGCTGGCCACGCGAAAGCGGCCGCGCACGCGAGTGCGAGCCGGCCGCGCGACGACCGCGCGGCGAAGGTAGACGACATGAGTGAATTCCTGAAAACGTGATCGGACGCCGCCGGACACGAGCGGACGCGCCGCGCACGAACGGCGCGGCGCGCGGGCCCGGCCGCGGGCGGCACGCGCGCCACCGGGCGCGCGAACGACATCAATCAGATCGGGGCGTTTTCAGGCGGGGCACGCGGCTGCGCGAGACGAATGCCCTTGCGGGGGAAATCGGGAACGGCCGGGGCGGCCGCGCGGTAGGCGAACGTCCGTACGAAGCCCGGCATTGCGGGCAAGCTCGCGCCGAGTGCGACGTTCGCCGCGAAGCCCGGGCAGTACACGCAGTGCGGCACGCCGGCATGATCGAACGACGATGTGTCGCGGTCGTCGCCCGACTGCGCGAGCACGACCTGGCGGGCGCCCGCTGCACTGCACAACTCGAGCGTGAGCTCGCCGGAGCCGCTCGACGCAAGACGCGCATAGCCGATGACGGGCGACAGTACGTTCAGTACCAGCGCCAGCCATACAAGGCCGATCCATCGCGTCGTTCGTTTCATCGCGGTCCAGGAAAAAGTGCGCGCAAGTATAACAAGCGGCCCGATCGTTGCCGATCGCTCAGGACGCAATAGTCGGCATCGCAGCGCATGTGCCGTTAATACAACAGAGACAAAATCTAACGATTCGCCTCTGGCACAAATCCAAGCACGAGGTTGATAATCATCGAACCTGCTGGAGAAACAACCATGGACGAAAGACCAACTCGCATGCCACCGCCCGAGCAAGTGATGAGCCCGGATCCGGAACCCGTCGGCGTGGAATTCCTCGCCGAATTGCCCGAGCACGTCCGGGCATTCTTCGACGAGCAGCACAAGCTGTACTCGCCGAAGTGACCGCCTGTTCGGTTCTGTAACCGCTACGTGTCGATCATCGCTATCGTGCGGTTCATCGCTGCGCATCGCGCGCAATTCGCGTCGCACCCGGGCCGCAACAGCCTGACGGTGCCGGATCAGTTCGCCTGCTGATTCTTCTGTCGCGTCGCTACGCCGCGCGACTGTCTTCGTCTATTCTTCTGGTTTTCCACGTCCGGCCCACCCGGCTCTCCCGATCATTCCGATGAAGCAAGCCATTCGTGCCAGCGTCGCTGTCGCCGCGCTCGGCGTCGCCCTCTTTTCGTCGCCACGCATCGCCAGCGCAGACGGCGATGACACCGCCCTCACCAACGTCGTCGCGCTCGCATCACAGCGCCTCGCGCTCGCCGAACCGGTCGCGCGATGGAAATGGGCGAATCACAAGGCGATCGAGGACCAGCCACGCGAAGCGGCACTGCTCACGTCGGTCGAGAAGCGCGCGGCACAGGCCGGCGTCGATCCTGCGTTCGCACGGACGTTCTTCGAGGATCAGATCGCCGCGAGCAAGGACGTACAGAACGCACTGTTCGCGACCTGGCGCGCGACGCGGCCGCCCGAGGGCACACCGCCCGATCTCGCGACCAGCACGCGCCCGGCGCTCGACCGGCTGACGCAGAAAATGCTCGCGGGTCTCGCGCAAGTCGCGCCGCTGCGCGATGCGCCCGATTGCCAGGCGCGACTTGCTCGCAGCATCGCGAACTGGAAGACGCTCACACGCTACGACTCGACGCAGACGCGGGCGCTCGACACTGCGCTGTCGCATGTCTGTTCGGCCGGCGGCGCAAGCGCGATCGGCTGACGCGGCAGGCAGGCACCGCAGGCGTGGATTGCACCGCTGGGCTCAACCCGCGGGCGTCAGCGCAGCAAGCGGAATCAGTTGAAGCCCACGCGCGAGATGCGTCTGCAGCAGGCGATGAGTAAAGGGTTCGAACGTGCCGTCCGCCGCGTCGGCCACGAGCCGCGCGGCCGCATCGAGCGATTCGGCCGAACCGAGGTAACGCCAGCCGTCGATCACATGAAACAGGCGGCGCTCGCCGTTCGCCTCGAACACAACGGCGCCCTCGAACGGCCAAGGCGCACCGCCCGCACGGGCCGTATCGGCCGCCGGACGCCGGTTGTACGACGGACGCAGCCGAGCGATCCATTGCGCTTCGGCCAGCATCGCGCCCAGTTCATTGCCGGTCTCGTGCCATTCGACACGCCGCACCTGCTGCGCGAGCCGCATTTCCTTCGAAGAGCGCCGCTCGCCCGTCAGCAGCGCACGCAGCCGCTGCCGCACGCGCACGCTGCGACCGACATACAGCGCTGCGTCACCCTCCCCGAACAACGCATATGCACCGCACCCGGCCGGCGCGGTGTCGAGCCAGGCTTCGGTCAGATCGCCGGCCAGACGGAAGTGGCGCGTCGTACGCGCGATCTGGTCGCGCAGCCGCTCGAGCGGCACGATGTCGTGCAGTTGACGCCAGAACTGCCAGAGCAGATCGGCATCCGCGAGCGCCCGATGGCGCGCAGCCGGAACGAGACCATGCCGTTCGATCAACGCATCGAGCCCGTGCCGCGATTCGCGCGGGAACAGCGCGCGTGACAGCCGCACCGTACACAGCACATCGGGATTGAACGCGAAGCCGGCACGCTCGAATTCGGCGCGCAGGAAACCGCGATCGAAACTCGCGTTGTGCGCAACGAACAGCTTGCCGTCGAGTCGCTCGAACAGCGCCGGCGCGAGCGACGCGAACGACGGCGCGTCGCGCACCATCGCGTCCGAAATGCCCGTCAGTTGCTGGATGAACGGCGGAATCGACTGGCCCGGATTGACGAGCGTCGTCCACGTCGACACGCCGAACGGGCCGATTTCGACCACGCCGATTTCGGTGATGCGGTGCTCGGCGGACGAGCCGCCGGTGGTTTCAAGGTCGACGAAAACGAGCGGTTGTTCGCTGGCGGGATCGGACAGGCGGGAATCGGACATGAAAAGACACGGAAACGATGCTTCCGTGAGTATGCACCGGCACGCGTGTTTGCCGCCAGCACGGACGGGAACGATCGGCCCCCGGAAAACAAAAAGCCCCCGCCATGCGGGGGCCGGACGTGATCGGCAATGCGTGGCGCGTCAGACCGCCTGGATATTCGCTGCCTGCTTGCCTTTCGGCCCGACTTTCACGTCGAATGAAACACGCTGGTTTTCCTTCAGCGTCTTGAAGCCGTCCATCCGGATTTCGGAAAAGTGCGCAAACAAATCTTCACCGCCATTGTCCGACGTAATAAAGCCAAAGCCTTTAGCATCGTTAAACCATTTCACGATACCGGTATCCATGTCTTCGTTCCCCACTCGTTTAGATCAAAAAAGCTATTTTTATAGCCGTTTCCCGAAATCCCGAAACATTGCGCCAGCACCCGCACCAGCACGCCGCCCGAGGACGGAGTGCTGACTTTATAAATTGGACAATCCGGGTGCGTCAAGAAAATTTTTGACGACCTCTTTATCAAAAAAGCGCTAATGCCGTTGGAATCGGTACACCATCGCCTTTTATAAATTGATTCGCATCACAAACCTGTCAATATTACCGGGATCGGATCATCAATAATCTCGGCCATGAAAATCCTACCGGGGACAAATCGACTCGGTAAAATCCTCGGGTTTTTTCCGGGTTGCGGAAATCCGGGGACGTTGCGATGCTGATGTAACGCCGAAAGGAAGGAGAAGGTCATGTGGCTGGACGGAATCAAGCGCTTCGCGAGCCGGCTCGGACGCGTACGTCGCAAGTCCCGCGCCCTGGCCGAGTCTGCTCGCGAAGCGCCGTGCGACACCGAGTTCGATACGACGTGGCATGGCGATCACTGGCAGAACCTGCTCGCATCGCCGCTGGACGCACGTCACTACGTGATGGAAGACTGGACCTATACGCCGCCGCACACCGAAACCGAGGAAGCTGCGCCGACGGGCAAGCGCAAGAAGCGACGCTCGTACGCGCAATAGCACACGGAAAGCGGGCAAAAAAAAAGCGCGACTGGGAAGTCGCGCCGACAAAGGTTTGGAGATCTTTTCCGTCAACGAAAAAGTCTGCTTCGGAAAGCAGAGATCGCAGTATAGCGAGAGAACAACCTTTCATTAGCCATGCTCCACACAAACCTCTATTGCCGAAGCGTCAATAATCGCGCTAACGCCTCCGAGGTCCTTCGTTGAGCGTCTGTCGCGATCGCGCAACGCCCACTACGCACTCCTGATTGCCTCCCCCGTTCGCTGCGCTGCCGCAAAACCTTGATGGACATGGGTTCCAGCGCGCCCATCCATTTTTGCGCATTCCAGAATACTGTATTGCTTAAAGCAGTTTTCCTTCGCACCCGGCCCGCTCCGTACACTGCAAGTGGATTTCCGACAAGGGCTCCCATGCCCACTAATTCGGCGTCGCAACGATTTGCCGCCGCCGATGCCCGCAGCAGGTTCGATCGATATCATCCTGTTTGGAGACAAATCCATGAAAAAGACCCTGATCGCCGCCGCCTTGTCGGGCGCGTTCGCGACCGTCGCCCATGCGCAAAGCAGCGTCACGCTATACGGACTGATCGACGCCGGCATTACCTACACGAACAACCAGCACGGCCACAGCGCCTGGCAGGAAACGAGCGGCTCGATCAACGGCAGCCGCTGGGGCCTGCGCGGCACCGAGGATCTCGGCGGCGGCCTGAAAGCAATCTTCACGTTGGAAAACGGCTTCGGCATCAACAACGGCACGCTGAAGCAGAACGGCCGCGAATTCGGCCGGCAAGCGTTCGTCGGCCTCGCGCACGACAGCTACGGCTCGCTGACCCTTGGCCGCCAGTACGACAGCGTCGTCGACTATCTCGGGCCGCTGTCGCTGACCGGCACGCAGTACGGCGGCACCCAGTTCGCGCATCCGTTCGACAACGACAACCTGAACAACTCGTTCCGGATCAACAACTCGGTCAAGTACCAGAGCGCGAACTACAACGGGCTGAAGTTCGGCGCGTTGTACGGCTTCTCGAATTCGTCCAGCTTCTCGAACAACCGCGCGTACAGCGTCGGCGCGTCGTACAGCTTCATGGGCTTCAACGTCGCGGCCGCGTACATGCAGCTGAACAACAACATCAATTCGCTGGCGCTCGCGGCAACCGATCCGGGCGCGGTCGCCGGCGACTGGACCTTCGCGGCCAGCCGCCAGCGCACCTGGGGCGGGGGCCTCAACTACACGTTCGGGCCGGCGACCGCGGGCTTCGTGTTCACGCAGACGCGCCTGACCAATTCGGCCGGCATCAGCGCGGGCCAATCCGGCGTGTCGGGCGGCATTCCGCTGGCGGGCGGCACCCGCTTCAACAACTACGAACTGAACGGCCGCTACGCGCTCACGCCGGCGCTGTCGCTCGCGGGCTCGTACACGTACACCGACGGCCGTCTCGACGGCCAGAAGCCGAGCTGGCACCAGTTCAACCTGCAGGCCGACTATGCGCTGTCGAAGCGCACCGACGTCTACCTGCAGGGCGAATACCAGCGGGTACTGGCGGACGGCCTGCCGATCGGCGCCAACATCAACGGGCTGGGTGCCGCATCGTCGACCAACAAGCAGATCGCGGTGACGACCGGCCTGCGCCATCGCTTCTGAGCGACCGGCGCATCGGCTTCGCGCCGGATGACGAAGCGCCCCGCCGGGGCGCTTTTTCTTTGCCGGAATACGTGGGCCGCCGCTCAGGCGCCCGGTGCCGGATAGCGAACGTCGAGTATGTCGATCGGCTGCGGGCCGGCCGGCGTCATCAGCGTAACGGTATCGCCGATCTTCGCCTTGATCAGCGCACGCGCGACCGGCGAAATCCAGCTGACGCAGCCGCGGTCGAGATCGACCTCGTCGATCCCGACGATCGTGACCGTGTGGTCCTCACCGTCCGGCGTCTCGTAATCGACCGTTGCGCCGAAGAACACCTGGTCGACATTCTCCTGACGGCTCGCGTCGACGACTTCGGCGAGATCGAGCCGCTTCGTCAGGAAGCGGATGCGGCGATCGATCTCGCGAAGCCGCCGCTTGCCATAGATGTAGTCGCCGTTCTCCGACCGGTCGCCGTTCGACGCGGCCCACGACACGAGCCGCACGACCTCGGGGCGCTCGACGTCGATCAGGTTCAGCAACTCATCCCGCAGCCGCTTGTGGCCGGCCGGCGTGATGTAGTTCTTCGCGCCCGCGGGGATCGCGGGTTGAGCCTGGTCGAGATCGTCGTCGTCACCGTCCGACTCTTTGACAAACGCCTTGTTCATGATGCAGATTCAACACGTGGATGACTGATGCTCCAAGGGTACACGAAGGGCGCCCCGCCAAGGTCGCGCCGCGTAATTCGCGAATAAGGCTTCCCTTTTTATACAACCCTGCTATAATTTCGCTTCTGCGTGCGGCTGTAGCTCAGTTGGATAGAGTACTTGGCTACGAACCAAGGGGTCGTGGGTTCGAATCCTGCCAGCCGCGCCACCTTTTCGAGGGCCTTCCAAACCGAAGGCCCTTTCAGTTCGAAGTAGTAGTGTTTTGTTTTGCGTGCGGCTGTAGCTCAGTTGGATAGAGTACTTGGCTACGAACCAAGGGGTCGTGGGTTCGAATCCTGCCAGCCGCGCCACCTTTTTGGGGGCCTTCCCATCGCAGAAGGTTCCGACAGTTGAAGCAGTACCGTTTTGCGTGCGGCTGTAGCTCAGTTGGATAGAGTACTTGGCTACGAACCAAGGGGTCGTGGGTTCGAATCCTGCCAGCCGCGCCACCTTAAAAGGGCTTTCCTCCGGGAAGGCCCTTTTTCTTTTCTGTCTCGCCTCTCCCGTCACTCGCGCCCCGATTTGCGAGCGCCCGACGCGCTTCGGAAGAGCGCCGGCAAGGCCGCACCTTCGCTCCACAACGCACATGAAAACGGCGGCCATCAGCCGCCGTTGAACGATCGCCCTCGAGGGTACGCGTCAATAATCCTGCCGCTCGCGTTCGATGCGCATGCCGCCGTCGTGGCGCGCATGCGCGCCGTCGTCGGTCGAGCGCTCGCGCATGATCCGCATCACGTCCGGATTGGTTCGCACGCGCCGCATCACGTTCGCGAGATGCACGCGATCGCTGACCTGGATCACGAAACGCAGCACCGTCGATTCGTGCGTCAGATCCTCGTCCATCGCGATATGGACAATGTTCGCGTCGGCCGACGTGATGTCCGCCGCGACGCGCGCAAAGATGCCCTTCGTGTTCTTCACGAGCGCCTTCACCGCCACATCGAACAGTCGGCCCGGCTGCGGCGCCCATTCGACGTCGATCCAGCGGCCCGGATCGCGGCGATGGATGCGCTGCGCGACGCGGCAATCGGTCGTATGAATCGCCATCCCCAGGCCGATGCCGATGTAGCCCATGATCGCGTCGCCCGGAATCGGCCGGCAGCATGCCGACAACTGCACGGACATCCCCTCGGTACCGGTAATCACGACCGGCGGCGCATGATGCGCCGGATGCCGCTCGGACTTCGGCAGGTCGTCGTCCGCGTCGCGGCCGCTCATCAACACCTCGATGCGCTTGGCCATCACCGCGGCGACGCGGCGGCCGAGGCCGATGTCCGCGAAAATTTCCTGACGGCTCTTGTTGCCCGTCCACTGCACGAGCTTTTCCCACACCTCCGGCGCAACGTCGGCCAGCGCGAGACCATAGCCCTTCAGGCTCTGGTCGACGAGCCGCTCGCCGAGCTGCACGGATTCGTTCAGGCGCATCGTCTTCAGGTAGTGACGAATCGCCGAGCGCGCCTTGCCGGTACGCACGAAGCCGAGCCATGCCGGGTTCGGCTTCGAGTACGGCGCGGTGATCACCTCGACGATGTCGCCGCTCTTCAACTCGGTGCGCAGCGGCAGCAGCTCGTTGTTGATCTTCACGGCCACGCACTGGTTGCCGAGATCGCTGTGGATCGAATAGGCGAAATCGAGCGCCGTCGCGCCGCGCGGCAGCGCCATGATCTTCGACTTCGGCGTGAACACGTAGACCGCGTCGGGGAACAGGTCGATCTTCACGTGCTCGAGGAATTCGCTCGAATCGCCGGCTTCGCTCTGGATGTCGAGCAACGACTTCAGCCACTGGTGCGCGCGCTTCTGCACGTCGCTGAGATCCGCACTGCCGTTCTTGTACAGCCAGTGCGCGGCGACCCCCGCCTCGGCAATCTCGTGCATCTTGCGCGTGCGCACCTGGAACTCGATCGGTGCGCCGAACGGGCCGACGAGCGTCGTGTGCAGCGACTGATAGCCGTTGATCTTCGGGATCGCGATGTAGTCCTTGAACTTGCCGGGCACCGGCTTGTACAGCGAGTGCAGCGCGCCGATGCACGTGTAGCAGTCGAGCGGGCTGTCGACGACGACGCGAAAGCCGTACACGTCGAGTACCTGCGAGAACGACAGCTGCTTGTCGCGCATCTTGCGGTAGACGCTGTAGATCGTCTTTTCGCGGCCGGTGATCTCGGCGTCGATCTTCGCGTCGGCCATCGCGCGCTGCGCGGCCTCGAGGATCTTGCTGATCACTTCGCGGCGGTTGCCGCGCGCGGCCTTCACGGCCTTCTCGAGCGTCGCGTAGCGATGCGGGTTGAAGTTCGCGAAGCTCATGTCCTGCAGCTCGCGATACGTGTTGTTCAACCCGAGCCGGTGCGCGATCGGCGCGTAGATGTCGAGCGTTTCCCGCGCGACGCGGCGGCGCTTTTCCATCGGCACCGCGCCGAGCGTGCGCATGTTGTGCAGGCGGTCGGCGAGCTTGACGAGAATGACCCGCACGTCGCGCGCCATCGCAAGCAGCATCTTGCGGAAGTTTTCCGCCTGCGCTTCCTCGCGGCTGCGAAATTCCATCTTGTCGAGCTTCGACAGGCCGTCGACCAGTTCGGCGACCTTCGGGCCGAACCGTTCGGCCAGCTCGTTCTTGGTCACGCCCTGGTCTTCCATCACGTCGTGCAGCAGCGCGGCCATCACGGCCTGCGCGTCGAGCTTCCAGCCGGCGCAGATTTCCGCGACGGCGACGGGATGGGTGATGTAGGGTTCGCCGCTCTGGCGGTATTGACCGAGGTGGGCTTCGTCGCTGAAGTGGAACGCCGCCTTGACCTCTTTGATTTCGTCCGGAGCGAGATACTCGGCAAGCGCGGCCGTCAGTTTCGCGATCGAAACGACGCCATGCTTGCGCGGCTGCTCCGGAGTGGCGGTCGGCCCGAACAGATGCCGGAAGGACTGTTCGAGGACCGCGTCGATGTACTGGCGCGCAGGCGACTGGGCCGTGGTTTCGGTGGTCGAATCCGCGGAGGCGGACGATGGGGTGGTGCTCATATTCGCCTCCAGGTCGAGTCGTTGCGCGCGTGGACTACATGGCTGGAACGGGCCGGATGCGCGTTACACCGGCACCTTCTTCAGCATCTCGACGCCGACCTGGCCGGCGGCGATCTCGCGCAGCGCGACGACGGTCGGCTTGTCGCGGCTTTCGATCTTCGGCGTATGGCCTTGCGCGAGCTGCCGCGCGCGATAGGTGGCGGCGAGCGCCAGTTCGAAGCGATTCGGGATTTGCTTCAGGCAGTCTTCGACGGTAATGCGAGCCATGTTGGTAATTCCTTCTGAATATAGTGCTTATTCTACCTTATGTCCCTCGTGCCCCGCGTCATTCCGCGTGGGGCAGATGGATGCCAAGCTCGATGAACAGCTCGGCGTGTCGCGCGTACTGCGAAGCAAAGCGCAGGCGCGTCGCCGCGACGATGCATTCGAGCTCCGCGAGCGCACGCTCGAAATTCTCGTTGATCACCACGTATTCCGCTTCCGACGCGTGCGCGATCTCGCTGCCGGCGGCAAGAAGACGCCGCGTGATCACGTTCGGCTCGTCCTGGCCGCGCTTCTTCAAACGCTCCTCGAGCGCGTCGAGCGACGGCGGCAGGATGAAGATGCCGACCGCGTTGCGGAACTGCTTCTTCACCTGCAATGCGCCCTGCCAGTCGATCTCGAGCAGCACATCGTGGCCGTTCTTCATCTGCTCTTCGATCCAGACGCGCGACGTGCCGTAGTAGTTGCCGTGCACTTCCGCGCTCTCGAGGAATTCGTGCGCCGCGTGACGCGTGCGGAAATCGTCGACGGTCGTGAAGTGGTAATGCCGGCCGTCCTGTTCGCCCGGGCGCGGCTTGCGCGTCGTGTACGAGATCGACAGGCAGATGTCGCTGTCCTTCGACAGCAGCGCATTCACGAGCGTCGACTTGCCGGCGCCCGACGGCGCGACGACCATGAACAGGTTGCCGGGATAGACGCCGCCGTGCAGCGAATGCGCGGCGTGGCCGTCGTGAGTGGATTCGATCATGTTGCGTTACTCCAGGTTTTGCACTTGCTCGCGCATCTGCTCGATCAACAGCTTGAGCGCCATCGACGCGTCGGCGAGTTCCTTCGCCGCCGCCTTCGAGCCGAGCGTGTTCGCTTCGCGATTCAGCTCCTGCATCATGAAGTCGAGACGCTTGCCGACGCGGCCGCCCTTCTCGATCACATGACGCGTTTCGTTCAGGTGCGCGGTGAGCCGCGACAGCTCTTCCGCGATGTCGATCCGGATCCCGTACATCGTCACTTCCTGACGAATGCGTTCCGCGGCTTCCTCGCGCGTCACGATCGGCGCGCTGCCTTCGGGCGCCGCGATGCCGAGCGCTTCCTGCAGCCGCTCGACGATCTTCTGCTGATGCTTCGCGATCAGCTCCGGCACGAGCGGCGTGATGCGCGCGACGATCGCTTCCATCTCTGCAACGTTCGACAGCAGCATCGTCGCCAGTTGCGCGCCTTCGCGCGAACGCACGACGACGAGTTCACCGATCGCTTCCTTGCCGCATGCGAGCACCGCGTCGCGGATCGCGTCGGCCGACACGCCGCTTTCCGCGATCACGCCGGGCCAGCGCAGGATCTCGCCCGCGCGCAGGCGGCCGACGCCCGGGAACGAGTCGAGCACCGCGCGCTCGAGATCGGCAAGCTGGCCGAGCGCCGACTGGTTCAACGCGCCCGCGCCGATGCTCTGTTCGCCGCGCTGCAGGTTGATGCGCACGTCGACCTTGCCGCGCGACAGCTTGTTCATCAGCATTTCGCGCAGCGCGGGTTCGCACGCGCGCACGTCGTCCGGCATCCGGAAATTCAGGTCGAGGAAGCGCGAGTTCACGTTGCGCAGTTCGACCGACACGCTGGTGCCGCCGTTGCCGGTGGCCGTTGCGAGTTCGCGCGTCGCGCTCGCGTAGCCCGTCATGCTGTAGATCATGGTTCGTCTCGCCGTCTGGTTGCCCTCGCGGGCGGGGATATGTCGAGGCGCCCGGCGCATCGGACAAGCGCGGGGCGGGAAGCGCGCATTATCCCATTTTTGCGGACCACCCCGCCGGGCAAGCCCGCCGTTCGGCGCTAAAATCGGGGTTTCCTCTCCTTCCGCGATTCCCACATGACGTCCTCCCTTTCCCGCCCGAGCGGCCGCCGCGCCGACGAACTGCGCAAGGTCGCCCTCACGCGCCACTACACGAAACATGCGGAAGGCTCCGTGCTGGTCGAATTCGGCGACACCAAGGTGCTCTGCACCGCGAGCGTCGCCGAGCGCGTGCCCGAATTCCTGCGCGACCGCGGGCAAGGCTGGCTGACCGCCGAGTACGGGATGCTGCCGCGCGCGACGCACACGCGCAGCGACCGCGAAGCCGCGCGCGGCAAGCAGACGGGCCGTACGCAGGAAATTCAGCGCCTGATCGGCCGCGCGCTGCGCGCGGTGTTCGATCTCGAGGCGCTCGGCCCGCGCACGATCCACATCGACTGCGACGTGATCCAGGCCGACGGCGGCACGCGCACGGCGAGCATCACCGGCGCATTCGTCGCCGCGCACGACGCCGTGTCGAAGCTGATCGCGGCCGGCAAGCTCACGCGCTCGCCGCTCACCGACCACGTCGCCGCGATCTCGGTCGGCGTGTACGAAGGCGCACCGGTGCTCGACCTCGACTACGCGGAAGATTCGCGCTGCGACACCGACATGAACGTCGTGATGACGGGCGCCGGCGGCTTCGTCGAAGTCCAGGGCACGGCCGAAGGCGTGCCGTTCTCGCGCGCCGAGATGAACGCGCTGCTCGACCTCGCGCAGGGCGGGATCGCCGAGCTCGTGCAACTGCAGAAGGACGTCCTGGGCGCCGGCCATGCCTGACGATCGCACCATCGCGCCGCTGTCGCGCATCGTTCTCGCGTCGAACAACCCCGGCAAGCTGCGCGAATTCACCGCGCTGTTCTCGACGGTCGGCATCGAGATCGTCCCGCAGGGCGACCTTGCGGTGCCCGAGGCGGCCGAGCCGTTCGGCACGTTCATCGAGAACGCGCTGACGAAGGCGCGGCACGCGTCGCGGCTCACCGGGCTGCCGGCGATCGCCGACGATTCGGGTCTGTGCGTGCGCGTGCTGCGCGGCGCGCCGGGCGTCTATTCGGCGCGCTACGCGCAGCGCGCCGGCCGCGACAACGGCGACGCGGCGAACAACGCGTATCTCGTCGAGCAATTGCGCGGCGTCGACGACCGGCGCGCATACTATTGCTGCGTGCTCGCGCTCGTGCGCCATGCGGACGATCCCGAGCCGCTGTTCGCCGAGGGGCGCTGGGCCGGCGAGATCGTCGACGCGCCGCGCGGCGAGCACGGATTCGGCTACGACCCGTATTTCTACCTGCCGTCGCTCGGCGCGACGGCAGCCGAACTCGAGCCGGCCGTGAAGAACACGCACAGTCATCGCGCGCTTGCGCTGAAGGCGCTGCTTGCGCGGCTCGCGGAGGAAGCATGACCGTGCCCGATACCCATCCGCTGCGGGAGGTCGCATGAGCCAGGCCGCGGAAACCGGCGCGCGCGTCGTGGCGACGTTCACGTCACCCGGACAGGTGCGGCTCACGTCGCTGCCGCCGCTCGCGCTGTACGTGCATTTTCCGTGGTGCGTGCGCAAGTGCCCGTACTGCGATTTCAACTCGCACGAGTGGAAAGGCGAACGGTTCCCGGAAACCGAGTATCTCGACGCGCTGCGCGCCGATCTCGAGCAGGCGCTGCCGCTCGTGTGGGGACGGCAGGTGCATACCGTGTTCATCGGCGGCGGCACGCCGAGCCTGCTGTCGGCGGCCGGTCTCGACCGGATGCTGTCCGACGTGCGCGCGCTGCTGCCGCTCGACGCCGATGCCGAGATCACGCTCGAGGCGAATCCGGGCACGTTCGAGGCCGCGAAGTTCGCGCAGTTCCGCGCAAGCGGCGTGAACCGGCTGTCGGTCGGTATCCAGAGCTTCAACGAGGCGCACCTGAAGGCGCTCGGCCGGATTCACGACACCGCGCAGGCGCGCGCGGCCGTCGAGATCGCCGCGAAGAACTTCGACAACTTCAACCTCGACCTGATGTTCGCGCTGCCGAACCAGACGCTCGACGAATGCCGCACGGACATCGAGACCGCGCTGTCGTTCGCGCCGCCGCATCTGTCGCTGTATCACCTGACGCTCGAGCCGAACACGCTGTTCGCGAAGTTCCCGCCGATCGTCCCCGACGACGACGCATCGGCCGACATGCAGGAATGGATCCACGCGCGCACGGCCGAGGCCGGCTACGGGCGCTACGAAGTTTCCGCTTACGCGAAGCCGAATCACCAGTGCAAGCACAACCTGAACTACTGGCGCTTCGGCGACTATCTCGGGATCGGCGCGGGCGCGCACACGAAGCTGTCGTTCCCGAACCGGATCCTGCGGCAGGCACGCTACAAGCATCCGGCAACCTTCATCGAGCAGGCGATGGCCGGCGCGGCCGTGCAGGAAGAGCGTGAAGTCGGCGCGCGCGACCTGCCGTTCGAGTTCATGCTGAACACGCTGCGGCTCGTCGAAGGCTTCCCCGTGCACAGCTTCGCCGAACGCACGGGCCTGCCGATGAGCACGATCGAGCCGGCGCTGAAGGAGGCGGAACGGCGCGGGCTGATCACGCGCGATTTCACGCAGATCGCGCCGACGCCGCTCGGCCAGCGTTTCCTCAACGACCTGCAGGAATTGTTCCTGCGCGACGATTGAAGCGAAGCCGACTCCGGTCGACAGCGGCGGCATTTCGGTTACAATGCCGCCTCGCGTGGAAGCGTGGCCGAGCGGTTTAAGGCACTGGTCTTGAAAACCAGCGACGGGAAACTGTCCGTGAGTTCGAATCTCACCGCTTCCGCCAGGAAATTCGCCAAACCCCGTCCATTCGCTGAATGACGGGGTTTTTGTTTGTCCGCACGTCCCCTCCCCCACGTTCCGACGCATCGCACCGGATGCCGTTACAATCCCGCGCTCCGATTCGCGAAACGGGAAACCCACGTCATGAAACCCTTCATCGTCTCGTCGCTCGTCGCCATGCTGGCTGCCGTCAGCACGCACGCTGCGGCCGACACCGCCTCCGGCAGCGGCGCACAGGCGTCGTGCGCAATCGCGTACGTGACCGGCGTCGGCGGCTCGCCGCGCGGCCTGAGCGAATACCTCGCGAGCCCGTCGCCCTACAACTACCTGAAGGACAACGATCTCCAGTGCAAGGTGTCGGACGACGGGCGCACGTCGAACTGCACCGGCGTGACCTACCTCCGGAACGAACAGGTCAGCGTATACGACGATTCCGATCCGGCAACGCTGACCGTCGTGGCGCGCGTGGAGCTCGACCACGGCCAGAAGTACCCGGTGATCGTCGTCGTGCAGCGAAAGGACGCGCGCTGCAAACAGTGACGCAGCCATGCGCGCGAGCGTGTCCGTCGAGGCGGAACATGCGCTCGCGGCGGCGCACACCCGAATCCGCGTAACGGCTGCTGTCGCGCCCGCCGGAAGCCTCCCGGCCCGCCCCGCGATCACCTAGAATTCGTTCAACACGGCGACACGACCGCCGCCGCGTACTCGATGCCGCACGCGCCCCCCCTGCGCGCGGCACACGGAGATCGCCATGACCGAACTGTCGACACCGACGAATCACGTCGATTACGAAGGCTTCGAGATCCATGTCGTGCCGGCCGCCGCGCCCGGCAGCGACACGCGCTACACGTACACCGGCTACGTGTGCCATCCTGGCGCGAATCCCGCGCTGCCCGGCCACGCGGTGCCGTTCCACGCGGACGGCGAGGAAAGCTTCGCGAGCGTCGACGAGGTGGTCCACGAAGCCGTGCACATCGGCAAGAGCATCATCGACGGCACGCACCCCGACCTGTCGGTGCTGTCGCTCGTCACGCACGGCTTCTGAAGCGGACGAACGACTTCGCATGTGATTGTGCGGACGTCGGTCGCGGTGCTGCATTCGGCGACCGCTGCGCGCAGCCGGACGATCGACGCGAGCCTGCGCGCAACTCGCGTGCCGCGCCTTTCAAGCTTTCAAACCTGCAACATGCACGCGCGGCCGCAACGCGGGCCGGTCGGACGCGCTGCCACATGTCACGTCACGTCACATCGCGACGCGCGGTGCGGCGTCCGGCCGCCATCATCAGCGATCCCAACACCCGGCGTCGCGCGCTATGCGTTTCTCCCGATATCGACTCGCGTGCGTACGCCTATCATTTTTTTATAGTCACTTCTGGCTATCTCCCATGCGCCCCGTTCTTACTCCGCGCGTCGACCGGCTGCGTGCTGCTGCGCTGGCCGTCGTCGCCATGCTTGCCGCATGCACGATCACGCCGCCGCCGTCGCTGCACCCGGTCCTGACGATTCCGTCGATCACGCGTAGCGCGAGCCGCGCCCAGTATCGTGTCGAGATCGCGCAACGCGTTGCCGAACGCAATCCGTCCGGCGTACTGCACGGCACACCGCAGGCGATGCTCCGCTCGCTCGTCGTCGTCGCATTCACCGTCGATCGCAATGGCCGCCTCGTCAACGCCTCCGTCTATCGCAGCAACGGCGACAGCGAGGCGGAAGCGCTCGCGCTCGCGTCGCTGCGCCGCTCGGCGCCGCTGCCGGCGCCGCCGTCGCGACTGCTCGACGGCAACGGCCAGATCGAAATGATGGAAGGCTGGCTCTTCAACGACGACGGCCACTTCCAGTTGCAAAGCACTGCGTCCGCGCAGGCGCAATCGCTCGACTGACCGCCTGCCGCGCCGCGATTGCCGGTGTGCGGCGGCGCTGGCTATAATTTTCCGCAATCGCGCGGCCATCACGCCGCGCGCGCGTTCGCGCGCCCCACCCGGCATGCGAGCCGACCACGCCGGCACCGGGCGGCGGCGACATACCCGTCTCCATCGTCGACCGGCGGGTGACGTTCGCGCCACGGCGCGCGTCCACGCCGCCACCGCATCATCCGCTCGGCTGCCCATCGGCAGACGTCCGCCTGCCCGAGCGCACGCACAGCCGACCGCCCCAACGACAAAACGGAGACATCCATGTCCGCATCCCCCCCGGCCGTTGCACACGCAACCGGCTCGGCCGGCGCCGTCAGCCACCGGCGCATCGTGTTCGCGAGCTTCATCGGCACCGCAATCGAGTTCTACGATTTCTACGTGTACGCGACGGCCGCCGCGCTCGTCATCGGCCCCGTATTCTTCCCGCACGGCTCCGCGACCGCGCAGGCGCTGTCCGCATTCGTCACGTTCGGCATCGCGTTCATTGCGCGCCCGATCGGCTCGTTCCTGTTCGGGCATTTCGGCGACCGCATCGGCCGCAAATCGACGCTCGTCGCGTCGCTGCTCGTGATGGGCGTGTCCACCACCGCGATCGGCTTCGTGCCCGGCTACGACGCGATCGGCACGCTCGCGCCGGTGCTGCTGTGCGTGCTGCGCTTCGGCCAGGGGATCGGCCTCGGCGGCGAATGGGGCGGCGCGGCGCTGCTCGCGACCGAGCACGCGCCGCAGGGCAAGCGCGGCTGGTTCGGGATGTTCCCGCAGCTCGGGCCCTCGGTCGGCTTCCTGATGTCGAACGGGCTGTTCTTCGCGCTCGCGCTGTCGCTGTCCGACGAGCAGTTCCGCAGTTGGGGGTGGCGCATCCCGTTCCTGGTCAGCGCGGTGCTCGTCGCGCTCGGCCTGTACGTGCGGCTCAAGATCACCGAAACGCCCGCGTTCCAGGCAACGCTCGACCGCAACGAGCGCGTGCGCGTGCCGGTCGCGACGCTCGTCACGCAACACTGGCAGCCGACGCTGCTCGGCGCGCTCGCGATGGTCGTCTGCTACACGCTGTTCTATATCTCGACAGTGTTCTCGCTGTCGTACGGCGTGTCGGCGCTGCATATTCCGCGCCAAAGCTTCCTCGGCCTGCTGTGTTTCGCGGTCGTGTTCATGGGGCTCGCGACGCCGCTTTCCGCGTGGGCGTCGGACCGTTTCGGCCGCAAGCCGGTGCTCGTCGTCGGCGCAATCGCCGCGCTGCTGTCGGGTTTCGCGATGGAACCGCTGCTCGGCAGCGGCTCGATGCCGCTCGTCGCGCTGTTCCTGACGATCGAATTGTTCCTGATGGGCGTGACGTTCGCGCCGATGGGCGCGTTGCTGCCGGAACTGTTCCCGACCAACGTCCGCTACACGGGCGCAGGCGTCGCGTACAACCTCGGCGGGATTCTCGGCGCGTCGATCGCGCCGTATATCGCGCAACTGCTGGCTGCGCGCGGCGGGCTGTCGTGGGTCGGCGGCTACGTATCGGTCGCGGCGGCGATCAGCCTGGTCGGCGTGCTGCTGATGCGCGAAACGCGCGACGCGTCGCTCGTCTGAGACTCCGGGACGGCCCGGGTTGTGCGGCGACCGGCGCTGCCTATACTCGATCCTGGGCGCGCCGCAGCGCGCCCCCGGGATCCCGCCCCGAAGGAGCCGCGCCATGAACATCCGCCTCGGCAATGCCGATCTCGTCCTGATCCTCGCGCTCGCGCTAGGTGGCGCGTTGTTGCTCGCGCTGCGCTTCCGGCCGAAGACATGGCGCGGCCTCGTGTTCGAGGCGCTGCTGGCGAATCTGGCGGCCATCGCCGCCGTCATCACGGTCGAGGCGCTGCTGGCCTGAACCGGCCCGCCCCGCTGCGTCAGGCGGTCAGCCGCGCGCGCAGCTCGCCATACGCGGGGTCGACCGTATCGATCGCGTCGAGCGCCTGCTCGACGGACGGGATCGTGCCCGGCTCACCGATCGACAGTGCATTCGGTGCGCCGCCGATGCCGCAATGGTGACGCGACGTCGCGACGAAAATCATCACGGTCGGCCGCTGCAGCGCGTGCGCCATATGCACGAACCCCGTATCGACCCCCACCACGAGCGCGGCCCGACCGAGCGCCGCGCCGAGTTCGCGCACGGTCATCGCGGGCAGCACGATCGCGCCCGGCGCGCGCGCGGCGATGTCCTGCGCATCGTCATGCTCGGCAGCCGATCCCCACGGCACCAGCACGCGCACGCCACGCGCCATCATCTGCGTGGCGAGCGCGGCCCAGTGGTCGGCCGGCCATTTCTTGTCGGGATTGGACGTCGCATGGAACAGCAGCATGAATGGCGCGCCGTCGGTCACGGCGGCCGGCAGGCTCGCGTCCTGCGGCGCGACGATGCCGTACGTGGCGACGCCTTCGGGCACGTAGCCGAGCGCCTCGCCGGCGCTCACGCGCATCCCGTGCCATGCGTCGCAGTCCGGCCGCGGGCCGAAGCGATGCGAATACGCGAAGCGTGCGCCCGTTTCGCCGAGATCCTGAGTCTGGTAGCCGACGCGGCGCGCGGCGCGCGCCAGCGCCGAAATGATCGCGCTCTTGTAGACGCCGTGCAGGTCGATGACGGCATCGTAACGGTGCGCACGCAACGCACCGATCGACGCCGAGATCGCCTTCAGGTCGCCGGCATTCCGGAGTTTCTTGAAGCGTCGTAGCGGCGCGCACAGGACGGCGCTCACGCCCGGATGCCAGCGCACGACCTCGGCGCACGATTCGTCGACGGCCCAGTCGACCGTCACGCCGGGAAAGGCGCGATGCAGGTCCGCGACGACGGGCAGGGTCTGGACGACGTCGCCGAGCGACGTCACTTTTACGATGAGGATGCGTTTCACGATATGTGGGGATTGACGACCATTTCGGCATGCTAGCGACGGTTGCCGCGCGCGAACATTACTTCAACATTACATTTGCAACAAAATGCATCAAGCTTGCGAAACGCTGTCGCCCGCGGCGTGGCTCCGGTTCCTTCTTATAATGCGGTCTTTGCCTTCCGGCCCGCGCCGATGCCACGCCCCGCCCTTCCCGCGCTGTTTCCTGCTCTCACCCGCCGCTCGCTGCGAATCTGGCGCCAGTATGGCGTTTTCTGGCTCGGCGCGATCGTCGTCGGCCTCGCGGCCGTGCTTTACGCGCGGCTGATCGACTGGGGCTACGAGACGTTCCGCACGATGCGCGATCATGCCACGTGGCTGCCGCTGCTGCTGACGCCGGCGATCGCCGCCCTGTCGGTATGGATCACGCGCCGGTTCTTCCGCGGCGCCGAGGGCAGCGGCATCCCGCAGGTGATCGCAACGCTGCATGCGCGCCCGAGTGCATTCGGCGCCCGGCTGCTGACGCTGCGCATCCTGTTCGGCAAGGTGCTGGTCTCGTTCCTGGGCATCCTGGGCGGCTTCACGATCGGCCGCGAGGGGCCGACCGTGCAGGTCGGCGCGGCGCTGATGTTCAACCTGCGGCGCTTCTATCCGCGCTCGAACGCGCAGATCGAACGCCAGCTGGTGCTGGCCGGCGCGGCAGCCGGGCTGTCGGCCGCATTCAATACGCCGCTCGCCGGAATCGTGTTCGCGATCGAGGAGCTGACCCGCAGCTTCTCCGCGCGCGCGAGCGGCGTGCTGATCACCGCGATCATCCTCGCCGGCGTCGTCGCGCTCGGCCTGAACGGCAACTACACGTATTTCGGCACGATCGATGCCGGCCTCCATTTTCCGAAGCTGCTGGCGCTCGCGGTGCTGGTCACCGCGATCGTGACGGGCATCGCGGGCGGCCTGTTCTGCTGGCTTCTGCTCAACACGGGGCGCTGGCTGCCCGCGCAACTGCTCGGCCTGTATCGCGAGCGTCCGATCGCGTTTGCCGCGCTGTGCGGCTTCGCGATCGCCGTCGTCGGCCTCGTGTCGGGCGGCACGACGTTCGGCAGCGGCTACGCCGAGGCGCGCGGCCTGCTCGACGGCCGCGAGCAGTTGTCGGTGTTCTACCCGTTCCTGAAAATGGTGTCGATGGTCGCGTCGTACCTGCCGGGCATCCCGGGCGGGATCTTCGCGCCGTCGCTGTCGATCGGCGCCGGGTTCGGCAACCTGCTGCACGTCGTGTTCGGCAACATGAGCCTGCCGATGCTGATCGCGCTCGCGATGGTCGGCTATCTTGCGGCCGTCACGCAGTCGCCGATCACGTCGTTCGTGATCGTGATGGAGATGATCAACGGCCACGCGCTCGTGATTTCGCTGATGGCCACCGCGCTGGTGTCGAGCCGCGTGTCGCGCTTTTTCGCGCCGCCGCTCTACGAAACGCTCGCCCAGCGCTATCTCGCGCCGCCCGTTGCGGCCGCGGAACCGGCCGCGGCCACCGCGGCGGGTGCCGCGACGACGACCGGCGTCACCGAGCCGCAGGATGCGACCGCCGCGCCCGCCGATCCGCTCGACACGCTGCGCGACGAAGGCAGCGACGCGCCGGCCGCCGCTGCGCCGGGCGAACAC